>NZ_JBFTOJ010000116.1:0-13510 GCF_056397905.1 Stenotrophomonas sp. 05L414_2 | reverse complement strand
ATCCTGTCCCGGAAGGGCGGGTTGACGACATCCTGCGGCCGGAAGGCGACAACCCGCTGCTGGAAAAGGGCTTTGTCACCACCAGCGTCGATGCGCTGCTGAACTGGGCACGCACCGGCTCGATGTGGCCCATGACCTTCGGTCTGGCCTGCTGTGCGGTCGAAATGATGCACGCAGGTGCAGCGCGCCTGGACCTTGACCGCTACGGTGTGGTGTTCCGCCCGTCGCCGCGCCAGTCCGACGTGATGATCGTCGCCGGCACCCTGGTCAACAAGATGGCCCCGGCGCTGCGCAAGGTCTATGACCAGATGCCCGACCCCAAGTGGGTGATCTCCATGGGCAGCTGCGCCAATGGCRGTGGTTACTACCACTATTCCTATTCTGTGGTGCGCGGCTGTGATCGCGTGGTGCCGGTGGACGTCTACGTCCCGGGCTGCCCGCCGACCGCCGAGGCGCTGGTGTACGGGATCCTGCAGCTGCAGAAGAAGATCTGGCGTACACAGACCATCGCCCGCTGACCCCTTCACCTGACAAGAGCGCGCCAAGCCCCCATGGCAGAGCAAGCATCCTTCATCGACCGACTCTCCGCACGTTTCGCTGGTGCGAAGGTCATCGTGGTCGAACCCCGCGGCGAAGTGACGCTGGAAGTGCCTGCCGCTGAGTGGCACGCCACCGCCCTCGCGCTGCGTGACGAGTTTGGTTTCGAGCAGGCCGTGGACCTCTGCGGCGTCGATTACCTCGGTTATGGCTCCGACGAGTGGGACACCGCCGACGTGTCCTCGCAGGGCTTCAGCCGCGGTGTCGAGGGCAAGGCCCAGGGCCGCTTCGCCTGGGGCGAATTCCCCAGCGAAGAGAGCGCCGACGGTGCCCGTCCGCAGCACATGCCGACCCAGCGCTTCGCCGTGGTCGCACAGCTGCGTTCGTACCAGCACAACCTGATGATGCACCTGCGCTGCTTCGCGCCTGACGAAGCGCTGCCGGTGGTGTCCTCGCTGACCAGCATCTGGCCGGGCCTGAACTGGTTCGAGCGCGAAGCGTTCGATCTGTATGGCGTGATCTTCGAAGGTCACCCGGACCTGCGCCGGATCCTGACCGACTACGGTTTCGTCGGCCATCCGTTCCGCAAGGACTTCCCGCTGATCGGCAACGTCGAAGTCCGCTACGACGAAGAAAAGAAGCGTGTCATCTACGAACCGGTCACCTCGGTGGAGCCGCGCGTCGGCGTGCCGCGCGTGATCCGCGACGACGCCCGCCTGCAGACCGCTGCCGGCGAGCGCTCGCAGGAGGCAGTGAAGTGAGTCACGTACACCAGGCCGGCGAAGCATTCGCCAGCAACGCTGCCGAAAGCCGGCAGGAAATCCGCAACTACACCATGAACTTCGGCCCGCAGCATCCGGCCGCGCACGGTGTGCTGCGCCTGATCCTGGAGATGGACGGCGAGACCATCATGCGTGCCGACCCGCACGTGGGTCTGCTGCACCGGGGCACGGAGAAGCTGGCCGAATCCAAGCCCTTCAACCAGTCGATCGGCTACATGGATCGCCTSGATTACGTGTCGATGATGTGCAACGAGCACGCCTACGTGCGCTCSATCGARACCCTGATGGGCATCGAGGCGCCGGAGCGCGCGCAGTACATCCGCACGATGTTCGACGAGATCACCCGCATCCTGAACCACTTGATGTGGCTGGGTTCCAACGCGCTCGACCTGGGTGCGATGGCGGTGATGCTGTACGCCTTCCGCGAGCGCGAAGAGCTGATGGACTGCTACGAAGCGGTCTCCGGCGCGCGCATGCACGCGGCGTACTACCGTCCGGGCGGTGTCTACCGCGACCTGCCGGACCACATGCCGAAGTACAAGGAATCGCGCTGGCACAAGGGCAAGGCCCTGAAGAACCTCAATGCCTCGCGCGAAGGTTCGCTGCTGGACTTCCTGGAGAACTTCACCAATGAGTTCCCGGGTCGTGTCGACGAATACGAGACCCTGCTGACCGACAACCGTATCTGGAAGCAGCGTACCGTCGGCATCGGCGTGGTCACCCCGGAGCTGGCCCACCAGTGGGGCATGACCGGCGTGATGCTGCGTGGCTCGGGCGTCGCCTGGGATCTGCGCAAGAAGCGCCCTTATGCGAAGTACGATGCCGTCGATTTCGACATCCCGCTGGGCAAGGAAGGCGATTGCTACGATCGCTACCTGTGCCGCGTTGCCGAAATGCGCSAGTCCAACCGCATCATCAAGCAGTGCGTKRMRTGGCTGAAGGCCAAYCCSGGCCCGGTCATSGTCRASAACTTCAAGGTCGCTCCGCCCAAGCGCGAGGACATGAAGGACGACATGGAAGCGCTGATCCATCACTTCAAGCTGTTCAGTGAAGGCTATTGCGTGCCGGCCGGCGAGACCTACGCCGCGGTTGAAGCGCCCAAGGGCGAATTCGGCTGCTACCTGGTTTCCGACGGCGCCAACAAGCCGTTCCGCGTACACCTTCGTGCGCCGGGCTTTGCCCACCTGTCCTCGATCGATTCGATCGTGCGCGGCCACATGCTGGCCGACGTGGTGGCGATGATCGGTACCTACGATCTGGTGTTCGGCGAGGTTGACCGGTAATGCCGTCCGCCACGCCAACGCCCGCTGCAGGCAGCCGGCGCAAGCCGGCGCCGCAGTTTCTGCAATTTCACGTTATGCATTTCGCTGAGGTCGRCCGATGAAGGCGACAGGTAATTTCGAGGCGGCGCGCGACGTCGACCCGATGGTGGTGTTGAGCGACAAAACCCGCGCTCACATCGATCACTGGCTGTCCAAGTTCCCGCCGGACCGCAAGCGCTCTGCCGTGCTGCAGGGTCTGCATGCTGCCCAGGAGCAGAACCAGGGCTGGCTGACCGACGAGCTGATCGCCGGCGTGGCCAAGTACCTGGACCTGYCGCCGGTGTGGGCCTACGAGGTTGCCAGCTTCTACTCGATGTTCGAGACCGAGAAGGTGGGCCGCAACAACGTGGCCATCTGCACGAACATCAGCTGCTGGCTCAATGGCGCCGAAGACATCGTGCGCCATTGCGAGAAGAAGCTGGGCATCAAGAACGGTCAGTCGACCGCTGACGGCCGCGTCTACCTCAAGCGCGAGGAAGAGTGCCTGGCCGGCTGCGCGGGTGCACCGATGATGGTCATCAATGGTCACTACCATGAGCGTCTGACCCTGGAAAAGGTCGACGAGCTTCTGGACGGGCTGGAGTAAGGGCATGGCACATCACCACGAATCCAAGGGTCCGGTCGGCCCCGCGCCGCTGCCGCACCAGGTGGTCTACACCACCCTGCATTACGACACCCCGTGGTCGTACGAAAGCTATCTGAAGACCGGTGGCTACGCTGCCCTGCGCAAGATCCTCGAAGAGAAGATCCCGCCGGAGCAGGTCATCGAGATGGTCAAGGCCTCGGGCCTGCGCGGCCGCGGCGGCGCMGGYTTCCCGACCGGCCTGAAGTGGTCCTTCATGCCCAAGGGCAMCRTGCAGAAGTACATCCTCTGCAACTCSGAYGAATCCGAGCCGGGCACCTGCAAGGATCGCGACATCCTGCGCTACAACCCGCATTCGGTGGTCGAAGGCATGGCGATTGCCTGCTACGCCACCGGTTCGACCGTGGGCTACAACTACCTGCGCGGTGAATTCCACCACGAGCCGTTCGAGCACTTCGAGCAGGCCCTGGCCGATGCCTATGCAAACGGCTGGCTGGGCAAGAACGTGCTGGGCTCGGGCGTGGATATCGACATCTACGGCGCCCTGGGTGCCGGCGCCTACATCTGCGGCGAAGAAACCGCGCTGATGGAATCGCTGGAAGGCAAGAAGGGCCAGCCGCGCTACAAGCCGCCGTTCCCGGCCAATTTCGGCCTGTATGGCAAGCCGTCGACGATCAACAACACCGAAACCTACGGTTCGGTGCCGGCGATCATCCGCAATGGTCCGGAGTGGTTCAAGGGCCTGAGCCTGACCGCCAATGGCGGCCCGAAGTGCTTCTCGGTGTCCGGCTGCGTGCAGAAGGGCGGCAATTTCGAAGTGCCGCTGGGCACCACCTTCGACGACCTGCTGGAAATGGCCGGCGGCCTCAAGCCGGGTCGCAAGCTCAAGGGCGCGATCCCGGGCGGCGTGTCCATGCCGGTGCTGACCGCGGCCGAGCTGAAGGGCCTGCCGATGGACTACGACACCATCCGTGCGCTGGGCTCCGGCCTGGGCTCCGGTGCGGTCGTGGTGCTGGATGACAGCGTCTGCTGCGTCAAGTTCGCCTGCCGCATCAGCCAGTTCTTCCACAAGGAATCCTGTGGCCAGTGCACCCCGTGCCGCGAAGGTACCGGCTGGATGCACCGCGTGCTGGAGCGCATCGTCGCCGGCAAGGCCACGATGGAAGACCTGCACCAGTTGAAGACCGTGGCCGGCCAGATCGAAGGCCATACCATCTGTGCGTTCGGCGAAGCGGCGGCATGGCCCATCCAGGGTTTCCTGCGCCAGTTCTGGGACGAATTCGAGTACTACATCGTCAACGGTCATTCGATGGTTGACGGCAAGAAGGTGGAGGCAGCCGCTGCATGAGCGCGCAACCCATAAATCCCAGCGTGCCACCGGACCACGTCACCATCGAGATCGATGGCAAGTCGCTGGTCGTGCCCAAGGGTTCGATGATCATCCAGGCCGCCGACAAGGCGGGCATTTCGATTCCGCGCTTCTGCTACCACGAGAAGCTGCCGATCGCTGCCAACTGCCGCATGTGCCTGGTGGATGTGGAAAAGTCGCCGAAGCCGGCACCGGCCTGCGCCACGCCGGTGATGGAAGGCATGAAGGTCGCCACCCGCAGTGAAAAGGCGCTGAAGTTCCAGCGCTCGGTGATGGAGTTCCTGCTGATCAACCACCCGCTGGATTGCCCGATCTGCGATCAGGGCGGCGAGTGCGAGCTGCAGGACGTGTCGCTGGGCTACGGCCGTTCGGTCAGCCGCTTCAACGAGCGCAAGCGCGTGGTGGCCGACGAGGACATGGGCCCGCTGGTCGCCACCGAGATGACCCGCTGCATCCAGTGCACCCGCTGCGTCCGCTTCACCGCCGACGTTGCCGGTACCTATGAACTGGGTGGCATGTACCGCGGTGAAAACCTGCAGATCGGCACCTACGACGGCAAGCCGCTGACCACCGAGCTTTCGGGCAACGTCGTCGACGTGTGCCCGGTCGGCGCGCTGACCAACAAGGTGTTCCAGTTCCGCGCCCGTCCGTGGGAACTGACCGCGCGCGAATCGCTGGGCTACCACGACGCGATGGGCTCGAACCTGTTCCTGCACGTGCGTCGCGGCGAAGTGCTGCGTACCGTGCCGCGCGACAACGAGGCGGTCAACGAGTGCTGGCTGTCCGATCGTGACCGTTATTCGCACCAGGGCCTGTACAGCGAAGACCGTGCGGTCAAGCCGCTGCGCAAGGTCAACGGCGAGTGGAAGGAAGTGAGCTGGGCTGAAGGCCTGGCCGCGGCCGCCGAGATCCTCAAGGCCAACCAGGGCGACAACCTGGGCGTGCTGGTGCACCCGTCGACGTCGAACGAAGAGGGCGCACTGCTGGCCCGCCTGGCCACCGGCCTGGGTTCGGCCAACATCGACCACCGCATCAACAACCGCGACTTCTCCGACGCCGCCACTGCCGAAGTGTTCGGCCTGCCGCTGGCCGAGATCGAAGGCGCGGACCGCATCGTCGTGCTCGGCAGCAACATCCGCCACGAGCTGCCGTTGCTGCACGCCCGCCTGCGCAAGGCGCAGACCCAGAACGGCGCGAAGATCCACGTGGTCAACCCGGTCGACTTCGACTTCGCGTTCAGCGTTGCCGGCAAGCAGATCGTGGCTCCGTCGAAGTTCGCCGATGCGCTGGCCAACGCCGAGCTGCGTTCGGCGGTGCAGGGCGGTACCAATACGGTGCTGATCGTCGGTGGCATCGCCGAGAACCATCCGCAGGCTGCTGCGATCCGCGCCGCTGCGCGTGATTTCGCCGCCGCCACCGGTGCCAAGCTGTGCCGCATCCCGCAGGGCGCCAATGCGATCGGCCTGACCCGCGCCGGCGTACTGCCGGCCGGCAAGGACGTCGCTGCGATGCTGGCCGATCCGCGCAAGGCCTACGTGGTCTACGGCCTGGAACCGGGCCTGGACTTCGCCGATGCTCCGGCCGCGCGCAAGGCGCTGGTCGGCGCACAGGTGGTGGCCTTCAGCCAGTTCGCCTGCGCCTCGACCCGCGACGTTGCCGACGTGATCCTGCCGATCGGTGCGCTGCCGGAAATCGATGCCACCCTGACCAACCTCGATGGTCGCGAGCAGTCGGCGCGTGCCGGCGGCAAGCTGCCGGGCGAGGCCCGCGAGGGCTGGCGCGTGCTGCGTGCACTCGGCGGTGAGCTGGCCGTGGCCGGTTTCGAGTTCATCGACCTGGCCGGCCTGCGCGCCAGCCTGGCACCGGTGAACGTGCAGGTGTCCGCTTCGGCACAGCCGGTGCTGGCGGGCGAGGGCATGGAAGTGGCCTCGACCGCTGCGATCTACCGCACCGATGCGGTGGTCCGTCGCGCCCCGGCGCTGCAGTCGCATCCGCTCAACAACGCCCCGCGCATCGTGCTCAACGCTGACGATGCCGCCCGCCTGCAGCTGCAGGAAGGGCAGATGGCCAAGGTCGGCACCGATGCCGGCAAGGCCACCCTGCCGGTGGTGGTCGACGCCCGCGTCGCTGCGGGTTCGGTCTGGATTGAATCGGGCCACGGCGCAACCGCGCCGCTGGGTGCCGCTCGTGTTTCGGTGGTGGCTGCATGAACGAATTGCTGATTAACGCGGTCGATCCGCTGCACCAGTGGCTGCTTGGCCTGGGTGACATCGGCGCGCTGATCTGGATCATCCTGAAGATCCTGGTGATCACCGTTCCGGTGATCGTCTCGGTGGCCTTCTACGTGGTCTGGGAACGCAAGCTGATCGGCTGGATGCACGTCCGCCACGGCCCGATGTACGTGGGCATGGGCATCTTCCAGGCCTTCGCCGACGTCTTCAAGCTGCTGTTCAAGGAAGTCCTGCAGCCCAGCAGCGCCAACAAGGCGATCTTCCTGCTGGCGCCGCTGATCACCCTGGCCCCAGCCTTCGCCGCGTGGTCGGTGGTGCCGTTCGACCATCAGCTGGTGCTGTCCAACGCCAATGCCGGCCTGCTGTACCTGCTGGCGATGACCTCGCTGGGCATCTACGGCATCATCCTTGCCGGTTGGGCCTCCAACTCGAAGTACGCGTTCCTGGGTGCCATGCGCGCCTCGGCGCAGATGATCAGCTACGAAATCGCGATGGGCTTCGCCCTGGTCGGCGTGATGATCGCTTCGGGCAGCCTCAATCTCAGCAACATCGTGATGGCCCAGGCCGGCAGCTCCGGCTTCTTCGACTGGTTCCTGATCCCGCTGTTCCCGCTGTTCGTCGTGTACTGGGTGTCCGGCGTCGCCGAAACCAACCGCGCGCCGTTCGACGTGGTGGAAGGCGAGTCGGAAATCGTCGCCGGCCACATGGTCGAGTACTCCGGCGGTGCGTTCGCCCTGTTCTTCCTGGCCGAATACGYGAACATGATCCTGATCAGCTTCCTGATCTCGATCTTCTTCCTCGGTGGCTGGCTGAGCCCGATCCAGGGCTGGGTCAACCCGGGCGAGATCTCGCCGTTCATCGACTGGATCTGGAAGGGCGGCTGGCCGTGGCTGTTCGTCAAGGTCTTCTTCTTCGCCAGTGCCTACATCTGGTTCCGAGCAAGCTTCCCGCGCTTCCGCTATGACCAGATCATGCGCCTGGGCTGGAAGGTCTTCATCCCGCTGACCATTTTCTGGATCGCGGTTACCGCCGTCATGGTGTTCTTCGGCGTGATTCAAAAGGGCGTCTAAGTGATGAACAGGATTACCCATTACTTCAAGAGCCTGCTGCTGCTCGAACTGCTGGCCGGTCTCTGGCTGACGCTGAAGTACAGCTTCAAGCCGAAGTACACGATGATGTACCCGATGGAGAAGTTCCCGCAGTCGCCGCGCTTCCGTGGCCTGCATGCCCTGCGCCGTTATCCCAACGGTGAAGAGCGCTGCATCGCCTGCAAGCTGTGCGAAGCGGTGTGCCCGGCATTGGYCATCACCATCGATTCGGCCAAGCGCGAGGACGGCACCCGCCGTACCACGCGCTACGACATCGATCTGTYCAAGTGCATCTTCTGCGGCTTCTGTGAGGAAAGCTGCCCGGTGGACTCGATCGTCGAGACCCACATCCTCGAGTACCACTTCGAGAATCGTGGCGAAAACATCGTTACCAAGCCGCAGCTGCTGGCCCTGGGCGACCGTCTCGAATCCGAGATCGCCGAGCGTCGTGCCGCCGATGCCGCTTACCGCTGAGGTCGAGAGATGGATTGGGTAAATATCGCTTTCTGGGTCTTCGCCATCGCGGCAACGGTTTCGGCCGGTGCGGTGATCAGCGTGCGCAACCCCGTGCACGCTGTCCTGTGCCTGGTGCTGACCTTCTTCTCCATCGCCTGCGTGTGGCTGCTGGTCGGCGCCGAGTTCCTCGGCGTGGCACTGGTGCTGGTCTACGTTGGTGCGGTGATGGTGTTGTTCCTGTTCGTGGTGATGATGCTCGACATCGATCCGGACAAGCTGCGTGAAGGCTGGGTGCGCTACCTGCCGGTCGGCCTGATCGTGGCCGTGGCGATGCTGGTGCAGATGCTGATCCTGATCGGCGTGAAGGGCAGGACGGTCAACCCGTTCCCGGCCGACAACGCCGCCGCGCTCGCCGCCGACAGTTCCAACGTCACCTGGCTGGCACGCAGCCTGTTCACCGAGTACCTGCTGCCGTTCGAGTTCGCCGCCGTCATCCTGACCGTGGCCGTGGTCGCCGCGGTGATGCTGACCCTGCGCCGTCGTGAAGGCCTGAAGACGCAGAACCCGTCGCAGCAGACCATGGTCAAGGCACACGACCGCCTGCGCATGGTCAAGATGGACGCCGAACAGCCGCAGATCCACAGCAACAGCACGCCGGCCGCGGGCGACGAGGAGACCAAGGCATGATCTCGATCACTCTGGGCCACATCCTGGCGCTGGGCGCGGTGCTGTTCTGCATCAGCCTCGCCGGCATCTTCCTCAACCGAAAGAACATCATCGTCCTGCTGATGTCCATCGAGTTGATGCTGCTGTCGGTCAACATCAATTTCGTCGGGTTCTCCCGGGAACTGGGGGACACGGCCGGCCAGCTGTTCGTGTTCTTCATCCTGACCGTGGCTGCTGCCGAGGCCGCCATCGGCCTGGCGATCCTGGTGACCCTGTTCCGTACACGCCGCACGATCAATGTCGGCGAAGTCGATTCGTTGAAGGGCTGATCCACAGATGGAAATCACTCTCTCCAAGAGTCTGTTGATCGCAGTGGTGCTTGCACCGCTGTTCGGCAGCATCATCGCCGGCCTGTTCGGTCGCCAGGTCAAGCGCTTCGGCGCGCAGACCATCACGATCCTCGGTGTCGCGGTTGCCTGCGGCCTGTCGATGCACACGCTCTACCAGCTGCTGTGGGGCGGGGCGCAGCCGTTCAACCAGAACCTGTATACGTTCTTCGAAGTCGGCCAGTACTCGGCCCATGTCGGCTTCATGGTCGACAAGCTGACCGCGATGATGATGGTGGTGGTGACCTTCGTGTCGCTGCTGGTCCACATCTACACGATCGGCTACATGCAGGATGATCCGGGTTACCAGCGGTTCTTCAGCTACATCTCGCTGTTCACCTTCTCGATGCTCACCCTGGTGATGAGCAACAACTTCCTGCAGCTGTTCTTCGGCTGGGAAGCAGTGGGCCTGGTGTCGTACCTGCTGATCGGTTTCTGGTTCAAGCGCCCGACCGCGATCTTCGCCAACATGAAGGCGTTCCTGGTCAACCGCGTCGGTGACTTCGGCTTCCTGCTGGGCATCGCCGGCGTGTTGTGGGTGTTCGGTACCCTGGACTACTCGCAGGTGTTCTCGCAGGCCGGCATGCTCGCCGACCCGCGCGCCCAGCTGCAGATCTGGGACGGCACCATGTTCGGCATGCAGCTGCTGAACGAGCCGGTGATCTGGTCGATCGCCACCGTCATCTGCATCGGCCTGTTCATCGGTGCCATGGGCAAGTCGGCCCAGGTTCCGCTGCACGTCTGGCTGCCTGATTCGATGGAAGGCCCGACCCCGATCTCGGCACTGATCCACGCCGCGACSATGGTRACCGCCGGTATCTTCATGGTCACCCGCATGTCGCCGCTGTTCGAGCTGTCGCAGACCGCGTTGAACTTCATCCTGTTCATCGGTGCCACCACCGCGTTCTTCACCGGCCTGATCGGCATCGTGCAGAACGACATCAAGCGCGTCGTCGCGTACTCCACGCTGTCCCAGCTGGGTTACATGACCGTGGCGCTGGGCGTGTCGGCGTACTCCGCTGCCGTGTTCCACCTGATGACCCACGCCTTCTTCAAGGCGCTGCTGTTCCTGGGTGCCGGCTCGGTCATCATCGCGATGCACCACGAGCAGGACATGCGCAAGATGGGCGGCCTGCGCAAGTACATGCCGATCACCTTCATCACCATGTGGATCGGTACCCTGGCCCTGGTCGGTACGCCGTTCTTCTCCGGCTTCTACTCGAAGGACACCATCATCGAGGCCGCCGAGATCCACGCCCACATGCAGAACAGCTGGGTGGCCACCTATGGCTACTGGGCGGTGCTGGGTGGCGTGCTGGTGACCAGCTTCTACAGCTTCCGCCTGCTGTTCCTGACCTTCCACGGCAAGGAACGCTTCCGCGATGCGCACGACGATCATGGCCATGGTCATGACGACCACCATGCTGCCGATGCACATCATGCCGACGCGCATGACGACCACGGCCATGGCCACGGTCCGCATGAGCCGCATGAAACCCCGTGGGTGGTGACGCTGCCACTGATCCTGCTGGCCATCCCGTCGATCGCCATCRGTTTCTTCAGCATCGGTCCGATGCTGCACGGCACCGACTGGGCCGGTCACCACGCCCATGTGGCGATCAAGGGCCAGGTCAACACGTTCTTCACCGGCATCGTCGATTTCTACGATCCGGCCAAGAACACCGTGGCCTTCCTGGGCGAGGAGTTCCATGGTCCGGTGGCCTTCGCGCTGCACGGCATGATGCTGCCGCCGTTCTGGCTGACCCTGGCAGGCTTCCTGCTGGCYGYGYTGTTCTACCTGTGGAAGCCGGACCTGTCGGGCAAGGCACGCAAGACCTTCGCCCCGGTGGTRTCSGTGCTGGARAACAAGTACGGCTTCGACAAGCTGTGGATCGATGGYTTYGCCGGTGGCAGCGTCAAGCTGGGCAAGGTCTCGCGCTGGATCGACAGCAACATCGTCGACGGTGTGGTCAATCTCTCGGCACGTGTTGTGGACGTCGCAGCCAGCGTGCTGCGCCGTACCCAATCCGGTTTCCTCTAYCACTACGCCTTCGYGATGATCATCGGCCTGATTGCCCTSCTGGGCSTGCTGATGCATTWCYKGCGTTGATGACCTGTACGGAATAAGAAGACGTGTCGAACTGGCCYCTACTCAGTGTCCTCATCTGGCTGCCGATCCTCGGCGGTGCCCTGATCCTTGCGATCCGTGATGCGCAGACCGCCCGCTGGGCGTCGCTGGGCGTCGCGGTGCTGACCTTCGTGGCGAGTCTGTCGCTGCTGGGCGGCTACAACCCGGGCATCGACGCGCTGCAGTTCGTCGAGACCCACGCCTGGATCCCGACCTACAACATCGGCTACAACCTGGGCGTGGACGGCATCGCCGTAGCGCTGATCCTGCTCACCACGCTGGTCAGCGTGCTCGCCCTGATCGGCGCCTGGAGCGCGATCGACAAGCGCGTGAACCAGTACGTGGCCGCTTTCCTGATCCTGGAAGGTGTCACCGTCGGCATCTTCGCCGCCACGGACGCGATGCTGTTCTACGTGTTCTTCGAGGCGATGCTGATCCCGATGTTCCTGATCATCGGTGTCTGGGGTGGCCCGCGTCGCATCTACGCCGCACTGAAGTTCTTCCTCTACACCTTCCTCGGCTCGGTGCTGATGCTGGTGGCGCTGATCTACCTGTACATGAAGGGCGGCAGCTTCCAGCTGGCCGACCTCTACGCACTGCAGCTGTCGGGCAAGGAACAGACCTGGATCTTCTTCGCCTTCCTGATCGCGTTCGCGGTCAAGGTGCCGATGTTCCCGGTGCATACCTGGCTGCCGGACGCGCACGTGGAAGCGCCGACCGCCGGTTCGGTGATCCTGGCCGCCATCGCGCTGAAGATCGGTGGCTACGGCTTCCTGCGCTTCAACCTGCCGATCGTTCCCGATGCCTCGCAGGAATGGGCATGGCTGGTCATCGCGCTGTCGCTGATCGCAGTGATCTACGTCGGCCTGGTCGCCCTGGTGCAGGACGACATGAAGAAGCTGATCGCCTATTCGTCGATCGCGCACATGGGCTTTGTCACCCTGGGTACCTTCATCGCCCTGTGGCTGGTGCGTGAAGCCGGCAACGTCGATGCGGCCCGCCTGGGCCTGCAGGGCGCCATGGTGCAGATGATCTCGCACGGCTTCGTGTCCGGCGCGATGTTCTCCTGCGTCGGCGTGCTGTACGACCGCATGCACAGCCGCCGCATCGCCGATTACGGCGGCGTGGTCAACGTGATGCCGTGGTTCGCCACGTTCGCCATGCTGTTCTTCATGGCCAACGCCGGCCTGCCGGGCACCAGCGGTTTCGTCGGTGAATTCATGGTCATCCTGTCGGCGTTCCAGCGGAACCCGTGGATCGCCCTGGGCGCAGCCACCACCCTGATCATCGGTGCGGCCTACACCCTGTGGCTGTACAAGCGCATCTTCTTCGGTGAGGTGGCCAACAGCCACGTCGCCGAACTGAAGGACATCAACGGCCGCGAATGGCTGGTGCTGGGCGTGTTCGCCATTGGCGTACTGGCCCTGGGCATCTACCCCAAGCCGCTGACCGACCTGATGGAGCCCTCGATCGCAAAGCTGGCGATGCAGATCGCATCCAGCAAGTTGCTGTAATTCCAGGATTTGATGATGACCACCTCGCCGCTGCTGCCACTGACCGCTGCTGACCTGCCACCGCTCGCTCCCGAGCTGGTGCTGATCGGCAGTGCCTTCGCCCTGATGATCCTCGACCTGTTCGTCAGCGAACGGAACAAGATCGTCACCCACCTGTTCTCGGTCGCCGCACTGGCCGTGGTGCTGTTCATGCTGGCCACCGGCGTGGGCGGGCAGGGGGAGGTCTTCCATGGCATGTTCGTGCGCGATACCGCCGCGGACGTGATGAAGACCGGGATCGTGCTGCTCAGCGGCCTGACCCTGATCTACGGCTGGGGCTACCTGCGCGAGCGCAAGCTGTTCCAGGGCGAGATTCCGGTGCTGATCCTGTTCGGCACCGCCGGCATGATGATCCTGGTGTCCGCCGGCAGCCTGCTGATGGTGTACCTGGGTCTGGAACTGCTGGCCC
>NZ_JBFTOJ010000115.1:0-13546 GCF_056397905.1 Stenotrophomonas sp. 05L414_2 | reverse complement strand
GTAGAGGCTCGCTCGGAGTGTCGTCCACCATCCGAGCCACAGCTGCTCGCAGCCGCATCCGGGGGTCCAGCCTGCCCGCGCACCAGCGCTCGGCATGGCGTTTACCCTGGAAGATGCAGGCCGCCCGCTCATTCCTCGTCTCCCACATCTTTATGGAACACGGCAGAAACGAGCCGTATAGTCTGTTGATGAAGAGCAATGGAGCGATGATGAACGCTATCTCGCATGGCCCCGTATCGCTGGGGCGCAAGAATGGAGGCTATGGGAACGAGCCGACGGCGGCGACGAGACTGTCGTATTTGCCCCGAAATGCTCATCGCGCAGGCTTTCACAGTCATAGCTCTTGTCCAGCTGAACACCGATCAGGGCAATCCTGTCGGCAGCTTCACGCACCGAGAACCATGCTCCGCAGGAAAGCTGTACAAGCATGCCCCCATGGTTCGTCAATCCGCGACATGGACGGCTCATGCTGAAATCTCTCGCAAGCCTTTCCCATGCGGCATTGATCGCTTTGATCAGCTTGGTCCTTTCAGGCTGCCACAAGGAACGCTCGTATCCTGTTTACCGCGAAAATCCGGTACCTGCGGATGCGCTGCCCATCATCATCCGGGTCCATGACGCGCCACTGGAGATACCAACTCCCAAGGTATCCGTCACCTACCAGATAGATCCACTTTGCCTCCCCCCGATCAACAATTACGAGGGTGTGCAATACGAACCGAACCAGCACACGATTGATCCCCCAGTACGGCGTATAAGTGCTACAGAATTCAGCAGCACCGTGTTCAAGGACGGAATGGAAGTTGCTGACTATTACGGTAATGGCCCGTGCACATGGACACCTGCTCTCGTAGAAGCTTCGTTCGCCTTCATCATCGATGATCGGCCAATCCGTGCATCAGTCTCAGCTCTATTCAGTGAGATTGAAGGCGGGAAAACCTTCACCGCCTATATAAAGCGCGCATTGCCCGCCATGACCACGGGGCAAACGCCAAGCCGGACTCCAACCGAACCTTCGAGTTGGTACGAAAAGATGCCACAAGACAAGCGCAAGGAATACTTCCCAATCGAAGTATCCACACGGGTTGAAGGAACAACGCCATGAACGCTAGGGAAAACGCCACGCTTTCGAACCATGTCTATAAGGACCCCCTCCCGCCCCCCGATTCCGACATCGCCATTGATGGAACGAAATACACGGTTTTGGCCCGTCGCGACTCCGGGAACGGATATCAAGGTGTTGTCTACCTCAACATAGAAACAAAAGAAGTCATCGCTGCCCATCGTGGAACCGAGTTTGATCGCCAGGCAGTACTTGATGGCGGCATCGACGCTGCGATGGTCACCGCCAGAATCAATTCACAGCTTGGCGATGCTCTTGCGCTCACCAAGCAGGCAACCAAACTGGCTGAGGGAAATGGGTATGGGCCAGTGCACGTCACCGGCCATTCACTGGGCGGCGCGCTCGCACAGATCACCGCGCACCACTACAACCTCCCCGGCGACGCGTTCAATCCGTACGGCGCTGCCGGGTTGGCCTATCGCCTTCCGGAAGGCCAGCCAGCCAATGCGGCGCCGTTCACCAACCATGTCATGGCAGGCGACTTGGTCAGTGCGGGCGGCCCGCATTACGGCAAGGTTGAGATGTACGCGCTCCCCAAGGAACTGGAGGTTCTGCGCACCGCCGAGCAGGGCCAACGCATCGCGTCCCTCGGAGCACCTGGGCTGAAAAGCGGCCACCTCATGTCCGCCGCTGTGGCGGTCCAGTTGGGGGATTCCCATCGAATGGTTCATTTCCTTGATCGGATGACCGACAAGGGGCCGGTGCAGTCTGTACTGGACGACCCCAGAGCCCGGGTCACAGACCCTGAAGACCTGCGCCGGATTGCCGACTACCGCAGTGATATTCATCAGCTGCGTATGGGAGCGACCGTGCTTGTCGGCGGCGGCCCCGGACTCATGCGCGACGGGGTCAATTACCTGCGCGGCACCGAGGAAGCCGGTGCATACGCTCGCCAAGAAGCTGAAGCGGAGCAGCGCGCCCACAATGCGCTCAAGCCCGGCGGGCAGCTGGTCCCGGATGCAACCGACAAGGGCTCGCCCTCTCTGAGCAATCCAGGCTTCTCTCCCAAGAGCCCGTTGCAAGAAAGCATCGAATCAACCTTGGACAAGGCAGGCCTGGATCCCAGGAAGGAAGGCCACTTGGAACATGCGCTCTACCGGCAGATTCGCGATGGCGTATCCGCCTTGGACGCCAAGCACGGGCGCGGCTTCGATGAAATCAGCGAGCGAATGACGGCCAGCTTGCTGGCAACAGCTAAGAGCAGCGGTTTGGAGCGCGTCGATCACGTCGTGCTGGGCACTCCGCCGAGCAATGTTTCGGGCCCGCGCATGYTCGTCGTGCAGGGCGAGCTCGACAATCCGGCACACCTGCGGGCGTCGGTTGCGATCAGCGAGGCCGTCAACACACCCGTGGAGCAGTCGCTCGCCAAGGTCGAGCAGATTTCACAGGCACAGCAGGTCGCCCAGCAGGACCACGCCCAGGAGCAGACGCGAGCCGCGATGCGCATGAGCTAGCCCAGCGCCTGCCCGGATCGTGGGCATAGAGCGCGGCGACCTCCTGCAGCGAAACGGTGGCACCCGTCATGCGGACCAGCTTCTGGTAGGCGGCTTCCATTCAGGCGGAATAGCACACCCAATCAAGCATTGACGCTCCCACAAAGGGTCCGCACCGCTGGTTGCGCACAGCAGCCCGCCGGAGGGAATGCGGCCACTCAGCTGCCGTTTCCGCGATCAGGACGCCTTCAGGCCGGCATGGCAGAATCGAACGCCCCGCCCCGGCCGCCGAACCGCGCACAAGGAGATCAGCCATGAAGTGGATAAGGATCGCGTCATCGCTGGCGCTGGTCGCGATGCTCGCCCAGGCCACCGCACCGGCATCGGCGCAGAGTCGTTCGGACAGTCATCGCAACCTCGACGGAAGCCTGGATATCCGCAACAGTGACGGATCGTCCAGCCGCATCAAGCGCGACTTGTCCGGCCGGGTGACCGCCGAGCACAGCAACGGCAGCCGTTCGACCACCACCACCGACCTGAGTGGCCGCAAGCGCACCTCCCACAGCGATGGCAGCTACTCCAACAGCAGCACTGACCTGAGCGGCAACATCCGCACCCAGTACAGTGACGGCAGCTACTCGGTCAGCAAGCGTGACCTGAGCGGCAGGTGGCGCACCGAGTACAGCGACGGCTCCTACTCCACCAGCGTGCGCGATCTGAGCGGCAACTGGAGCACCACCTCCAGTGGTGGCATGGCCGCTCGCCCCCCCGAACGGGGCGTCGGAAAGCGCTGAGACCTGCGCTCAGATCGCCCGCGAATAACGCGGCTGCTCCTGCGCAGCGCGCAGATAGGGATCGAAGCACATCGCCAGCAGGCGCAGCAGCGGCCTCCCCGGCTCGCTGGTGCGCACGATGCCATCGCGGTACTCGGCCAGGCCATCCTGCTGCAGGCGCTGCACGGCCTGCAGGTCTTCGGCGAAGTAGGTCTCGAAATCAATGCCGTGGCGCTGGGCCAGTGACATTCCATCCACCTCACCCTGGCACATCAACTGCTGGATCAGCTCGGCGCGCAGCTGGTCGTCGGCACTGAGTGCGACGCCGCGCCAGACCGGCAGCTGTCCTTGGTCCACCGCGCTCTCCCACGACGGCAGGTCACGCGGATTCTGGCTGTAGGTGGCACCGATGTGACTGATCGCACTTACGCCAAGGCCGAGCAGATCGGTGTCGGCGTGGGTGGTGTAGCCCATGAAGTTGCGATGCAGCTGGCCGGCGCGCTGGGCACGCGACAGGTCTTCTTCCGGCAAAGCAAAGTGATCCATGCCGATGTACTGGTAGCCGGCTGCGGACAGGCGCTCCACCGCCAGGCCCAGCAGCGCCAGCTTGTCTTCCGGCGAGGGCATGCGGCTTTCGTCGATCTGTCGCTGCGCGCGGAACAGGTGAGGCAGATGCGCATAGCCATACACCGCCAGTCGATCCGGACGCAGCGCCAGCACCAGTTCCAGGGTACGGCCGAAGCCCTCAAGGCTCTGCCCTGGCAGGCCGTAGATCAGATCGACGTTGACCGAACGCATGCCGCTGTCGCGGCAGGCACGCAGGATATCCAGCGTCTGCCGTACGCCCTGCACCCGGTTGATCGATTCCTGCACCTGCGGGTCGAAATCCTGCACGCCCAGGCTGGCGCGGTTGAAGCCCAGCCGGGCCAGCATCGCCACATCGCTGGTGTCGATGAAACGCGGGTCCAGTTCGATGGAAAAATCACGCTGCGACGAACCGCTGAAATCGAAGCGGCGGCGCAGGCCCTCGACCAGTGCGGTCATCGCATCGGCATCGAGGAAATTCGGCGTACCACCGCCGAGGTGCAGCTGGATCACTTCACGACCATCGGCGAACTGCGGTGCCAGCAGGTCCGCCTCGGCCAGCACGCGTGACACGTAGCTGTGGCCACGCCCGCGGTCGCGGGTGATCACCCGGTTGCAGCCACAGTAGAAGCAGGGGCTGGAGCAGAATGGCACGTGGACGTACAACGACAACGCGCGCGCCAACGGGTTGCTGTCGGCGATCGCCTGGCGCAGCGCGGGTGCATCGAAGCCGTCATGGAAGTGCGGCGCGGTGGGATAGGAGGTGTAGCGCGGGCCGGGACGGTCATGCCGTCGCAGCATATCGGGATCGAAGGTCCAGGCCAGGCCACCGGCAGCGGGAGAGAACGTGTCCATGGCGCCAGCATCGCCCCAAGCCTGGCGGTACGCCTTGACCCAGATCAATCCTTGGTGGGCACGCCCAGCACCGGCAGCATGACCTGCGGCCAGCGCAGCATCTGGTAGCGGCGCCAGAAGGTGTCGGCGATGCGGGCGGCCACATCGTCGGCAAGCGCTTGCATGGGCGGGTTGTTGCATTCGGCCGTGGTGATGTGGAACAGCACCAGCCAGCGGTCGAACAGATCCTTTTCCAGATCGATCGCCATGTGCTTGGACATCGGCGAGCCCTTGAACCTGCGGGTCCCGCGCAGCATCGCCGACCAGAAATCGACGAGCTGGGCCAGGTGTTCCGGYCAGTCGCGCACATGCCCTTCGAATACCGGCCCCAGACGCTCCTCTTCACGCACGCGCGCATAGAAATCATGGACCAACCGGGTCACTTCCTCCTCGCTGCACAACTCTGGCGAAGCAATGGGAAGGTCAGTCGTGGGCGTTGCGTTCATCAGGGTACCAAGTGCGGATCGGCAGTGTGCCGCATGCCGCCACCACCGCTGTTGATCCAGATCAATGTCAGCGCACTGCGGCGCACCTAGGCTGGCACGCTTGCAGGAAGCATGCCCTGCGGATGCTGCGCCAACCACGGCGAAGTATACGCGCCGCCCTCTTCTTCAACCCGAACCCGCATGAACACACCGACTTCCAGCCGCCAGCGGCGTATCCAGCATTGGGGTGCAGTCCTGTGGCCCAGCTTCATCGCCGCCGGCCTGGCCTGCGTGGTGTTCTTCGCCTTCGTCGATCCACTGCGGCTGCAGGCGATCAGCTTCCCGGGTACGGCCATCAGCCGTGAGCTGGGCTACACCGCAGGTTTCTTCATGTTCTGGGCGGTCACCGCACTTTCCAGCGCGGTGACCGGCTACCTGCTGCGGCCGATGCCGAACGAAGAGGATGAGGAGCTGCCACTGGGATGAGCATCACCGCATCCTCGCCCCTGCGCGCATGGCGTTGGCGCCGCACCTTGGGCCTTGCATTGCTGGTCCTGTTCCATGCGCTGCCGTGGCTGCAGTGGGATGGACGCCAGGCCCTGCTGCTGGACCTCAACGCGCGCCGCTTCGACCTGTTCGCCTGGACCCTGTGGCCGGATGACATCGGTGTGTTGCTGGGGCTGCTGGCGGTGATGGCGGTGGGTCTGGCCCTGCTCACCCACTTGGCTGGTCGCGTGTGGTGCGGACATGCCTGCCCGCAGACGCTATGGACACGAGCGTTCGACGGAATCGCGCAGGCATTGGCCCGCGTGCTGCCGGCGAAGCTGGCGCGGCCGGCCACCCAGCTGGCCTGGTTGCTGCTGTCGCTGTGGACCGGGATCACGTTCGTCGGGCTGTTCAGCCCGATCCGCGAACTGGTCACCGGCGCGTTCGATGGCGCATGGAGTGGCTGGGAGACCTTCTGGGTGCTGTTCTATGCCGGCGCCACGTGGGGCAATGCCGGGTTCCTGCGCGAGCAGGTGTGCCGATCACTTTGTCCGTTCGCGCGCATGCAGCCGTTGCTGACCGACCCGCACACCCCGCGCATGTTGTATGACCCACGCCGCGGCGAGCCGCGCGGCGCCCGCCCGCCGGCATTGGGCGGCGTGCTCGGCCGCGGTCGCGGCCTGCTCGATCCGACCACCGCGCAGGACTATGTCTTCCGTGCCGCGCATCCGCTGCTGGCCGGACCGATGCCCACCTTCAGCGCGGATCGGCTGGGCGACTGCCTCGATTGCATGGCCTGCGTGCGCGCGTGCCCGATGCAGCTGGACATCCGCCATGGCCCACAGGCCGACTGCCTGGCCTGCGGTGCCTGCCTGGAAGCGTGCACGCAGCAGCAGCATCAGGCCGGTTTCGGCCCCAGCCTGGTGCGCTACTGCAGCCCGCAGGTGATGGCAGGCCAGCCGCGCCGGTGGTGGCGCCCCCGCACCACGGCCCTGGCTTCGTTGCTGCTGGCGCTGCTGGTGTGCGGCGCTTGGCGCCTGCTCTGAATCAGCCCGGGTCGCCCGGGCGCGGCGGTACCAGCTGGGCGCGGCGGACGATGCCCAGTTGTTCGATGATCAGCGCCATTTCATTGGTGACATCGGTTCGCCCGGTCCCCTGCGGAACCAGACGATCAAGCACCTGCTGGTAGGTATCCCAGAACGCCGGACCGCATCCGTGTTTGTGATAACTGGCTTCCAGTTCGCGGCGTACCCGTTCAGCCAAGCCATGCATGCCGTATTCCATACGACCTCCGTTGGACTTGTTCTGCATCGTTGACGGTCGACCGATTCACTTGCGAGCTACTGAAAGACTCCCGGCCTTCACAGCCGGTTGATGCCAATTAGTCATAGATTTCACGACACGTCAATTACAGGCCGCGACTTTCGCGATTGAAATTATTAATCGTTCATGAAAGGCCGTAGCGACCGGGATCAGAAACGTCCGTGCCGATGTCRACAAAGCCAGCCGGCGAACCCGGGTAGCCATCACAGATCGGACCATCGCTGGGGACACGTCGATCGATTCTGTCTATGTTGCTAAGCATACTTAGCAAATCGATCTTGGCGGCTTGTCTGCGACAACCCTCGACGCATCTCATGCGGTTTCATCGTGCGAGTCGTCATCCATCGGGAACAACGCAGGGTATCGCTGCTGCAGGATGTAGCGCCTGAGCGGCGGGATGGGAAAGCCTCTGGGCCATTGCGAGACAGCGGATCTGCTGATTCCAAACAACCTGGCGAGCTCTGCGTCGGTGGAAAAGCCCAGCCGCGTGCGGACCTGCCGCTTGCTCCAGAATTCGTCCATTTTCGATCCCTTTCATCATCAAACTTATTCTTGCGCCAAGGCCTCTTTCGCTTCCACGCGTTAAGCTGGCTTGCATAGATGAATACTCTTGGACAACGACTCGCGGTCGCCATGAAGGACGCCGGGCATGCACGCCCTGCCGACCTGGCGCGTGCCGCCGAAACGACGACGGCAACGGTCAGCAACTGGCTCAACGACCACGTCAAGGCCAACCACGTGAAAGCCGAACAGCTGTTCCGCATTGCCGATGCGGTGAAGCTGGACCCACGCGAGCTGCTGTTCGGCCCGCTGGGACGGGGAGTCGGCGAGCGCGGCACGGCCTACATGCACATGCCCAGCGAAGCCCATCTGGATGTCTGGCAAGCGGCCTATGAGCTGGTCGCCCACATCCTTGACGAGCGCGGACTTGAGGTGGGCTACCGTCGCGAGGCCACGCTGGGGTTGATGGCCCATGACCTGCTGATGGAGGGCGTCAGCCGCGGTAAGGTCGCACGCGTGGTGATGACTGCCCTGCCCTGACCCATCGCGGGCTGGTAGCATGTCCGTCGATGGGGATGGGGCTCCCCCGATAACCGCCTGAGATGGCTGATGGCTCCTGCTGAGACGAACCCGGCGTTCGTCGATGGCAGGCCGTGCCCGCCATTGCGTCCGCCGTCGAACCTGCGAACACGCACTCGAGGCAAGCAATGCAGACGTTCAACAACTATGTGCTGGTATTCCTCGGCGGCGGTGTCGGCGCCTGCCTGCGCCATGCCTGCAACCTGATCGGCGCCCGCGTGGCCGCCGGCAGCACCTGGCCCTGGTCGACGTTCCTGGTCAACATCAGCGGCGCCGTGCTGATGGGCGTGGTGGTGGAGGCGTTTGCGCTGCGCAACGGCGCGTCGCCGCAACTGCGCCTGCTGCTGGCCACCGGCATTCTTGGTGGCTACACCACGTTCTCCACCTTCTCGCTGGAAACCGGCCTGCTGCTGCAGCGGGGCCAGCATGGCCTGGCCGCACTGTACGCCGGCGGCTCGGTAGCACTGGGCCTGGCCGGGCTGTTCGCCGGCATGAAGCTGACCCGGCTCGCGCTGGGGTAACAGTCAGCCGGCAGCAGCGCGCGCCTGTCCGCGCCACTGCCGTGGCGATTGCCCGGTGTGTGCCTTGAACGCCCGAGACAACGCGGCCTCGCTGCCATAGCCAACCTCGTCGGCGATCCGTTTCAACGGTCGCCCCTGCCGCAACGCCTGCTGCGCCAGGCCTACCCGCCAGCCCTGCAGATACTGCCCGGGCGTGGTTCCCATGGCCTCGCGGAAACTGGCGGCGAACACGCTGCGCGACATGCCTGCAACATCGGCCAGATCTTCCAGTGTCCAGGCCTGGGCGGGTGCCTCGTGCATGGCCACCAGCGCCAACCGCAGCCGTGGATGGCCAAGCCCGGCGAACAGGCCGCCGCGCATCTCGCCCCCCTCCATCAACTGCCGCAGCACCTGGATCATCACCACCTCGAACAGGCGGTTGACCATCACCGTGCGACCGCAGCGCTGCTCGAATGCCTCCTCGAACAACAGCTCCAGGGCGGCATGGCCGCCATACAGTTCGGCCAACGGCAGGCAGATGAAATCGGGCAGCGCGGCACTGATCGGGTTGAGCCTGCCGCCCTCGAAATGGAGATTGGCGCAGGCCATGTCCGCGCCATGCTGTGGATCGGTGTGGAAGCGGTGTGGCAGCGGGCGCGGATACAGCAGCAGGCTGGGAACGTCGACCTGCACCGTCTGCGTGCCATGACTGACCTGCAACGGACCGCGCCGCACCAGGTGCAGCTGGCCGGCGTCGCCTTCGGCCTCCAGGCTGTTGATGCCGCACAGCGCGCCGGCATGGAACACCGAGGCGGTGACCGCGAAGCGTTCGAGCAGGATGGCGAGGCGATCGACCATGGCGGGACCCCAGATCAAATGGAAGGGAGCAGATACGGCAGATCGTATCGAATTCGATTGCATTGCGTCAGGGGCTAGCCACCGTGCAGGGGCAGCGCTATACAGGCGGCACCTTCCGCGCAGACCGCACCGGCCAGGGCAAAGACCATGATGCGAACCTTCCACCGGCTGGTCCTGGCACTGGTCCTGCTGCTGCCGCACGTGTCGCAGGCCGCCGCGCCGCCCGCCCCGTCACGCACCTCCAGCGGTGAGCTGCAGGGCGCGCGCTGGCGCCTGGACGTGCCCGCCGGCTGGAACGGCGAACTGGTGATGCTGGCGCATGGCTATGAACCGGTGGGCGTGCCGCAGCCATCACCGATGCCGGCCAACGACAGCACCGCCAGCCTGCTTGCAGCGGGCTATGCCGTGGCGCAGAGCGCCTATGCCAGCCAGGGCTGGGCAGTGGCAGATGCGATCGTGGACATGGAACGCCTGCGCGCGCACGCCGCGTCCGAATTGAAGGACGTGCGTCGCACCTGGATTCTCGGCTTTTCGATGGGCGGTGCGGTGGCCATCGCCACCCTCGAACGCCTGCCACGGAACTACGCCGGAGGCGTGTCGCTGTGCGGGGCCAACCTGCCCGGCGAACAACTGGCCAACGACCTGCTGACCACTCTGGTGGCGTTCGACTATTTCTTCCCCGAGCCCAAGGGACTGCCCCGGCAGGGCCTGGCATCGGCGGAAGCTGCGGCACTGCCGCAGATGGAGCTCTATCAAGGCATCGCCGCCGCGCTTCAGACCCGGCCGGCCGTGGCTGCGCAACTGGCTGCACGGCTGCAGGTAAGCGTGGAGGCATTGCCGGGCACGATCAGCCTGCACGCGATGATCCTGCACGAACTGGCCACGCGCGCCGGCGGCATGCCGGTCGGCAACGTGAGGACCGTCTACCGCGGATTCGGTGACGACAAGGCGTTCAACGCGGGCGTGCAGCGGCTGGCACCTGCTGCGCCGGCACAGCGATACGTGCGCGAAAAGCTGGCGTTGACCGGCGCGCTCAAGCGACCGCTGGTGATCCAGTTCAACAACAACGACCCGAGCATCGTGCCGCGCATGCAGACGGTGTATCCGCAGCTGGCCGAGCACGCTGGCGCCACGCCATTGCCGCGCGTACTGCCTGCGGTGGGCGAAGGCCACTGCGGCTTTGCGGATTCACAGGTGGTCGAGGCGTTGAAGGCAGCCGCGGCTCCCTTCTGAGCAGCCGACCGCATCAGTGGCCGAGCGTACCCATTGTGAAGGTATAGCCGGAGCGCATGAGGAAGTCGCGCATGCGCAGTTCGGCGCGGCGCGGAGACGGAAGATCCGGCGGGCCATACAGGGCATAGACCACGCCAGCGCCCTCGATACTCTCCCGGCGCACATCACAATGACGGCTCTCCGAGGCGACGACCCAGCCATCCTTCAGTTGATCGGGGCCGATGGACTGCCCGTTCTTCAGCCGGAAAGTAAGCCAGCGCACATCTGCGGTTGACCTGCTCATTGCCGACCAGCCGCATCGTGCATGCGGCCCCTCATGTCCTTGCCTGCCATTGCTGCTCCCGAAGACCAGGACTCCGACCATACCCCGTCGCAATGTCGTGGCCGGCTGAGACTGCCGGCGGCGCGCGGCGGGCTTCAGGCGCGTACGTCGAACAGCCTGCGGAATGCCTCCTGCCCGGCAGGTGTGACCTGCAGGTCGCGCCGCCCCGCGAGGCGACGCAGCCAGTGGTTCTGCAGGAAACTCTCCAGCAGTGCTTCACCCACCATGCCGGCCATGTGCGGGCGCCGCTCGGTGCAGTCCAGGCAGCCGCGGCAGTATCGCGCGGGCGTCACCTGTGGCGATCGCGCGATCAACGCTTCCAGCGGCTGACCCACCGCGCGCAGGATGGCGGCGCCATGGGACGTCATCTGCCAATGGTCTGCAGCCGTGGAGATCGCCCCGATGGTCAGCAGGTGGTCGCAGATGGCGACGGCGTATTTACCCGCCAAGTGCCGGTAGCAGGTGCGCGCCCGGCGGAAGCCGGCATCAACTCGTACCGCTCGTGGAGAAAGCGGTGGCCGTTGATCGCTGAAACGCAGGATGCCTTCCAGCATGTCGGCGACCTCGGTCGAGGCAATCCGGTGATAGCGGTGGCGTCCCTGCACCTCCACGGCCAGGATGCCGCCGTCGAGCAACCGCCGTAGATGACTGCTTGCCGTCTGCGGCGAGATGCCAGCCACGCCGGCCAGCTCGGACGCCGTGTGCGCCCGGCCATCCATCAACGTCAACAGCATGGCCGCGCGTGCATGGTCACCGACCAGCGTGCCGACATGGATGAAGGAGCGGGACGTCTGGACCATGGCCGCATTGTGGCATGCCGCTTTCCGCGCATCGTTCGACCCGGATCGAAGCATGCGCTCCCCTGCACAGTGCACAGTCATCGCCCGCACGCCACGAGCTCAGACATGCCACCGCAAGACTTCCAGCGCCGCTGCATCACCCCCTCCGTGCTCTACCCGGGAACACCGGTGGTGCTGATGACCACGTTGAATGAAGACGGCAGTGCGAACATCAGTCCGCTTTCATCATTCTGGGCGCTGGGCGACCGCGTGGTGCTCGGTATCGGCGAACAGGGCCAAGGCTGCAGCAACCTTCTGGCACGCGGCGAATGCGTACTGAACTTCGCAGATGCCACGCAGGCGGCGCAGGTTGAAGCCATCGCCCGCGCCACCGCCCGCACCCCGGTGCCGGAATCGAAGCGTGCGATGGGGTACGTGCATGTGCCTGACAAGTTCGCACTGGGCGGCTTCAGCCGCGTCGATTCGGTGCAGGTGGCACCGCCGGCGATTGCCGAATGCCCGCTGCAGGTGGAGGTCACGCTGCTCGCCTCGCACCGGCCCAGCGGAACGCAGGATCAGGGCTTCATGATCATCGAAGGACGGATCTGCCGGGTGCATGCGCACGAGGCGATCACCGTTGCCGGAACCCAGCACATCGACGTGCAGCGCTGGGCACCGTTGATCTACCTGTTCCGCCACTATGTGGGCACCACCACGCCGGTGGCGCGCAATTTCCGCGCTGACGATCCTTTGCCGCCGACTGCATGAACCCTTGGCTGCACGCTGCCAACGAGGAGGCAGCAGAGGCCTCTGATTCAGATGCGGGATCGACGCAGCTCCAGCGCGGCGAAGGTGTACCAGCCGAACGCCGGCAGCAGCGCGATGCGCTGGGTGAGGCCGCGATAGGGCTCCGGGTCGAAGCCGGAAAGCATCAGCCACAGATAGGCCATCCCCAGCAGCGAAGTGACGCGCGCAATCCAGACCATACGCGTCGACGCAGCAGGGCCCAGCTCGGCCAGGAACAGCAGCGGGGTCAGGATCGAGAAGATGCCGATGCCATAGAGGCCATGCAGCGGACTGCCCGTGGTGAAGACGCCATTGCTGACCATGGACACGCCGAACAGGAGGGAAGTGAGCACAGTGAGCGCGAAACGGCGACCTTGCGCGAGCAACGCAAGGCTGAAGACGATGATGGCCGAGCCACTGACCACCGCGCCGACCTGCACCGCCTTGGCTGGCAGCCCCGGCATCAGGCCCAGCTCGCTGAGGTGCTGGGAGAGCGGGTGGTAGCCGGGCACGGTGAATGCAAAAGCGATCAGCGCCAGCATGGCGCCGAGAGGAACGTATACCGCTTGCTGGATGGCCAGGTTCCGCACTGCAGTCACCACCGCTGAAGAGGAGTGCGGCGACGTTAGCAGCCGGTCCCGCCGGGTCGCATGTGCAGTTTGGTACCCCTGCTGGCGCCAGGGGTCCGCACAAAGAAAAAAGCCCTGACCGAAGTCAGGGCTTTTCAATTGGAGGCCTCAAGCGGAATCGAACCGCTGTAAACGGATTTGCAATCCGGTGCATAGCCACTCTGCCATGAGGCCAACGTACTGCGATCAGGAACGACGCCCCTGACATGACAAAACCCCGCGATGGGGCCTGTCGAAACATGGAGCGGGAAACGAGACTCGAACTCGCGACCTCAACCTTGGCAAGGTTGCGCTCTACCAACTGAGCTATTCCCGCA
>NZ_JBFTOJ010000114.1:0-23334 GCF_056397905.1 Stenotrophomonas sp. 05L414_2 | reverse complement strand
ACGGAAGGACGTGCAGCGCACGCGGTGCATGTCGAGGGCGCCGGAAGCCTGGTTTCGCTGGAAGGGGGAAAACTGACCACGACGGGCATATCCGCCGCAGGGGCATCGGTCGCCGCAGGCGCGAGCCTGCGCGCCAAAGGAGTGGTCATCGAAACCACCGGCAACAGCGCGCATGGCGTGCAGGTGCAGGATGCCCATGCCGAACTGGAGGATGTGCGGGTGCACAGCAGCGGAGGTGATGCCTTGCGGCTGATGGGTGGCACTTTGCAGGTGCAGGGGGGGCAACTGCAGGTGAGCCGCGCCGGTGCTTCAGGCCTGCATGCAAATGCCGGTACTGCGACGTTGGGCGGTGTCCACATCGAGATGGACGGCAACGGACAGAGCGGTGTGCTGGCGACCGGCTCAGCGGATTTAGTGCTGCGGGATTCGAGTATCCGTCTCGTTGGCAATACGGGTTACGCCGCTCGGGTGCAACCTGGTGCGACACTGTCAATGCACGCGGTTGACGTCGACGTGCAGGGTGGATCGGTAACCGGCCTGGGACTGGGCGGTACTGCTCATGTCGTCGACAGCAGGATCGCCGTTCAGGGTGCACAGAGCATCGCAGTGCAGCTGTCCGGTGGCACCCTGGCTGTACAGGGCAGCGTGTTGTCCGGCACCTATGGGCTGAGACTCATGCAGGATAGCGAAGCCGTCCTGCGCGGCAGCAGCGTGCGCAACGAGATATGGGCCTTGGACATCAACGGGCGCGGCAATACGGTGACGGTGGAACGCAGCTCGCTTGCGGCCTCTGCCGGCACCGCCATCTGGATGCCGAACCAGTCCACGCTGGTGCTGCGTGATTCGTCGGTGGCGGCCGAGGGGGATCGCGGGCTCGGGCTGGATGTGCGTGGCGGCGTGGCACGGATTTTCAGCACGACGCTGAGTACAAAGGGCAGCTCTGCCCATGGCCTGTACGCGCAGGACGATGCAAACCGCCGCCCGCGCATCGAGGCGATCGACACCGATGTGCTGACCCAGGGTGATGGATCTGCTGCAGCGATTGCCCGTACTGGTGGCACCGTCACGCTGGCCGGCAGCCGTTTGCGCACCTTGGGCCGCTCCTCGCATGGTGTCATTTCGGGTGGACCGGGGCAGATGATCCTGACCAACACCCACGTCCGCACCGAAGGCGAAGGCGCGTGGGCAGCGGTGGTCAATGACAACGGCCGCATGAGCATCGACGGTGGCTCGCTGGTCAGCGCACAGCATGGTGGTGTGTGGCTGCGCAGCAGCCGTGACGCGGGCCTGACCCTGTCCAACGGCGCGCTGGTATCCGGTGGCAACGGCATCGGCCTGGCACTGGATGCGGCGGTGGCCGGGCGCTTCGACGTGGTGCTCCAAGGCGGCTCGCAGATGGTCGGCGACATCGTCATCACGCCCGAGGACGAGGACGCCGGCCTGGTGCCACAGTCCGATGTGCATGTACGTTTGGCTGGCGGCTCGCTGTGGCAGGGGGCTTCCGATCTGGTGCGGACGATGACGATCGAAAACGACAGCCAGTGGACGTTGGCCGCCGATGCCACGATCAGTGGGCTGCAGGTGCTCAGCAGTGGATTGGCGTTGTCCGACGGCAGCGGCCGCTTCAACACGCTCACCGTGGACGGCGACCTGCACAGCGAAGGTGCCACCTTCCTGTTCCAGGGCGCACTGGCGGGCGATGACAGTGCGATCGATCTCCTGCATGTGCGGGGGAATACCTCGGGTGATGCGAGCGTCGTGGTCAACAACATTGGTGGAGTGGGCGCACCTACGGCGGACGGCATCCAGCTGATCCACGTGGACGGTGCATCGCTGGCGCGCTACGCGCTGGCAGGCCGTGCGGTGGGCGGCTCGTACGAGTACTTCCTGTTCCACGGCGGCCTGGCCGATCCTTCCGATGGCAACTGGTACCTGCGTTCGCAGTGGTTCGATGTGTGCGAGGACGATCCGGCTGCGCCGGGCTGTGCCGTGAATCCCGGCCCGGGGCCAGACCCGGGAGACGGCGGGGAAGGTGGCGTGGGGCCGGTGGACCCGATCCGGCCGCCGCCGGTGCTGCGTCCCGAGGCAGGTGTCTACCTGGCCAACCAGTCGGCCGCCATCAACATGTTTGCCCACCGCATGCATGAGCGCACCGGCGCCATCGGCAGCGAGCGCACTGCGTGGGCGCGCGTAGGCCGCAGCAATGCCGATTTCACTGCGGTGGGTGGTCAGCTGTCGGGGGACGGCACTACCTCGGTTCTGCAGGTCGGCAGTGATCTGCTGCGTCGGGGCAATGCCGCCTTCGGGGTGATGCTGGGCAGTGGCCTCGCCGACAACCGCGTCGTTTCGGATCTGACCGGCTACACCGCTACCGGCCGCGTGCGTGGCACTGCGCTGGGTGTTTATGGCACCTGGCTGCAGGACGCCGAGGGCAGTCACGGCGCCTATGTGGATGCGAACGTGCAGTACGGCCGTTTCGACAACCGGGTGCGGGGCGTGGGCCTGGAGCCGGAGCAGTACGATTCGCGCACGACCAGCGCGTCGCTGGAGGCGGGTTACACCTTCAGCGTCTGGCTGGGGGCGTCGAGCCAGCTGTACCTGCAGCCGCAGCTGCAATTGTCGTACGCGGAGTTCCGCGCCGATCGTCATGTGGAGCACAACGGCACGGTGATCGATCGTGCCGATGCCGGTGGCCTGAACGGACGCGTGGGCGTGCGCGTGTTCGGTGGCGGCATCGCGGCGGGCAGCGTGGTGCAGCCCTACCTGGGCGTGAACTGGCTACGTGGCAGCGGCACCAGCGCGTTGCAGTTCAACGGTGACACGGTGGGCGCGGATGTGCCGCGCAACCGCTACGAAGTGCAGGCCGGTGCCGGGCTGAAGCTGGGCCAGCGCTGGAACGCGTGGGGCGGCCTGAGCGTGCAGCGCGGTGACCACGGTTACCGCAACGTGGGCGGCCAGGTGGGCCTGCGCATGGCCTGGTAAACAACGACGCCAGGGCCGACGCCGGGGTCGGAGCCCATTGCATGGCAATGGGCTCTGACCCCAAGCGATCTGGCTGCAGAACCGCCGAGCATGGCTCGGCTCTACCATCGCGCTGAGCGGGGATTGGACATGAACAATGTCCACGTCTGTCGCGATTGTCCATTGAATGACTGCGCAAGCGCTGTCCATGCTGCCGGATCGCTCGCTGACGGTCGCCCGCATGCTTCACCCCGAACGCTCCCACAACGCTGCCATCGATGGCCTGCGTGCACTGGCCGTGYTGGCCGTCATCGTCTTCCATGCGAACGCGGCGTGGCTGCCCGGTGGTTTCACCGGCGTGGACCTGTTCTTCGTGGTCTCCGGCTTCGTGATCAGCCAATCGCTGGCTGCGCGTGCAGGCATGCCACTGGGCGCGCTGCTGCTCGATTTCTACCGGCGCCGCGTACTGCGCCTGTTGCCGGCGCTGCTGGTGATGCTGATGGCCACCTTCGTGCTGTCGGCGCTGTTCATTCCCCGCGCCTGGCGCAACGAGCAGTTCGACCAGACCGGCTGGGCGGCGCTGGTGGGTTTCAGCAACGTGGTACTGGCCGGCCAGCAGGATGACTACTTCTCGCCCGGCGCGGAGCTCAATCCGTTCCTGCACACCTGGACACTGGGCGTGGAGGAGCAGTTCTACCTGGTGTTCCCGCTGCTGTTCTTCGTCTGGTTGCGCGGCCGCGACCGCTGGCCGTGGTCGCGTGTGCTGTTGCCGGCGCTCACGGTGCTGTCGCTGGCGTGGGCGGCCTGGCAGGCGCAGACGGCCCCGGCGGCGGCGTTCTATCTGCTGCCGTCGCGGTTCTGGGAACTGGCGGCCGGTGCGCTGTTGTACCAGTGGATGAGCACGCGCGGTCCCGGCAGGCGCGGGGACGCGCTCGCACTGTCCGGCCTGGCCCTGCTGCTGGCGGGCGTACTTGTCGCGCCGCAACTGGCGATGCCGGTGCCGGGTGTGCTGGCCACGGTGGTCGGCACCCTGCTGCTGTTGGCGGCGGTAGCCGGGCATGGCCAATCGCGGGTCGGCCGCGCCCTGGGCTGGGCACCGCTGTCCTACTTGGGGCGCCTGTCGTATTCGCTGTACCTGTGGCATTGGCCACTGCTGGTGCTGCTGCGCTGGACCTACGGGCTGCAGGGCGCTGCGCTGTGGCTGTATCCGGTGCTGCTGCTGGCCGTGTCGGCTGCGTCCTACCATTGCGTTGAACGTCCACTGCGCAGCGCGCTGCCGCTGTTGCGGCTCGCGCCGGCGAAGGTGCTGGCGATGGCGCTGCCGGTGGTAGCGCTGTGCGGCGCCGGTGCCTGGGCGACGGTGGAGTACCACGAGCAGATCTCGCTCAGCGTCACCCGCGATGGCTACGCATGGCAGGCGCGCCGCTACCCGGCGTGGCGACCGCTGGAAGCGGTGAGCACCCCCGCGCTCGAAGGGCGACGCCTGTTTGTTGTCGGCGACTCGCATGCGGCGGCCTACCGCACGATGACCAGCATGGTCGCGCGACAGACCGGGATGGAGATCCGCCAGGAGGATCGCGGCGGCTGCAGCTTCGTCAATCTGCTGCGGGCCAGCCCGGCCGACTGCCAGGACTTCATCGAGGACAGCCTGTCGGCCATCGAACGCGACGCGCGCCCGGGTGACATCGTGTTGCTGGCGGCGCTGCGCATGCCGGAGCTGCGAGGGTTCGACTGGCAGCAACAGGACGCACAGCAGATTTATCGGCAGTTGCTGGCCGAGCGCACACCCGCGCATGCGCAGGCGGCACGCGATGAAGCCGATCGTGTGCTGGGCCGGCTGCAGCGGCTGGGCGTGCACGTGGTCATCGATGCACCGCTGCCGCTGTTCAAGGCCGGGGCCTACCGTTGCTCGGACTGGTTCAACCGTAGCAATCCGGCGTGCGTCGGTGGCCTGAGCATGTCGCGCGCGGATCTGCATATGCTGCGTGCGCCGCAGATGGCACTGCTGGCCGAGCTGGCCGCGCGTTACCCGTCATTGACCGTGTGGGATCCGCTGCCGCTGCTGTGCGGGTCGGATACCTGCTCGGCCGTGCAGGACGGTGAACCGCTGTTCTTCGACAACGATCACCTGAGCGGCCATGGCAATCGCGTGCTGTTGCCCAGCTTCCGGCAGACCCTGATCGATATTGCGAGCGACAATCCACTGTAGCGCCGGGCCCGCGCCTTGCTGCTCTCCGTTCCGCTCGCGCAAGCCCGCGCGGAACGCGGCGAGCCGAGCATGGCTCGGCTCAACAGTTGTCCGCGGCCTATGCCGGCGGCAGCACCTTGCCCGGGTTGAGGATGCCATCCGGGTCCAGCGCGGCCTTGATCGCGCGCATCGCCGCCAGCGTTTCCGCGGTGAACGCCTTCGCCATGAAATCACGCTTGGCCAGGCCGATGCCGTGTTCGCCCGACAGCGTGCCACCCAGCGCCAGCGTCAGTTCGAAGATCTTCGGCAGCGCGGCATGCGCGCGTGCGTTCTCGTCGGCATCGTCCGGGTGGTACAGGATGTTGACGTGCAGGTTGCCGTTGCCGGCATGGCCGAAGGTGACGATGGTCAGCGAATAGTCGTGGGCCAGTACCTGCACGCCGGCTACCAGATCGGGGATGCGCGATACCGGTACAACCACGTCCTCGTTGATCTTGCCCGGGGCGACGCTGCGCAGCGCGGGTGACAAGGCCTTGCGTGCGGCCCACAGCTGGTCGCGCGCGCGGCCTTCCATCGCCACGTCCAGTGCGATCATGCCGTCACCTTCGGCGGCGGTCGCCAATGCCTGCAGCAGATAGGGCAGGGTGTCGTGGTCGCCATCGGCCTCGACCAGCAACATCGCGCCCGCCTCGGGTACGTCTGCGCCATTGAGGCGCAACAGCTCCAGGCTGCGTGCGTCCATGAATTCCAAGCGCGTGGGAACGACCGGCTGCGACATCAGCCGCGAGACGGCAGAGGCGGCCGCGTCGGCATCGCGGTACAGCACACGCAGCCCGGCCTGGCTGACCGGCAGCGGGGTCAGCTTCAGCGTGGCTTCCACGATCAGCGCCAGCGTGCCTTCGCTGCCCACCAGAAGATGGGTCAGGTCATAGCCGGTGGCGTCCTTGGTGTAGGCACCGCCGCAGCGGATCACCTCGCCGGTACCGGTCACCGCCACCAGGCCCAGCACGTTGTCGCGGCTGGTGCCGTACTTCACCGCGCGCGGACCACCGGCATTGCAGGCCAGGTTGCCGCCGATGCTGCAGATCTCGGCGCTGGACGGGTCCGGTGCCCAGAACAGGCCGTGCGGTGCCAGTGCCTGCTGCAGCGTTCCGTTGAGTACGCCCGGCTGCACCACCGCGCAGCGGTCACCGGCGCGGATCTCGAGGATTCGATCCATGCGGGTGAACGACAGCACGATGCTGCCGGGCACTGGCACGGCGGCGCCGGTGGTGCCGGTGCCCGCACCGCGCGCGACCAGGGCCACGCCATGCGCGCGGCAGGCACGCACCAGCGCCTGCACCTGTTCGATGTCTGCCGGCAGTGCCACCGCAGCCGGGCGCTGGTGGCGCCATGAGTTGTCCTGCGCGTTCGCCTCCAGTGCGCCGTCATCCATGCGCCAGCCGTCGCTGCCCAGCAGGGCGGACAGTTCGGCAACCAATGCGGAGGGCAGGGCAGTACTCATGACAGATCTCGTGGGGCAGCGGGGGCGGGGTGAATCAGTTTCCAGGCGATGACAGCGCCGGCCAGCGGCAGCCACACCCAGCGCAGTTCCGACAGCAGGGTGGCCAGGCCGCGCGCGCTGAAGAACTGCGGCGCGAACGGCGACACGCGGATCGGCCGCCAGGGCGCGAAGAAGCGGTGTTCGCTCCAGGGCCAGGCCAACGCAACGCCAAGGCCGCCGGAGGTCAACGCATCCAGCAGCGGATGGCTGGCGGCGCAGACGAACACGAACACCGCCGCTTGTACGGTAGATGCCAACCTTGGCTTTGCCGTGGTAGGTGCCAACCTTGGTTGGCACAGCACCGCCAACCAAGGTTGGCGACTACCGGAGCTGAGCGGCGCCGACCCAGGTCGGCGGCTACCAAAGAACGCCAACACCGCCGCCAACGCCGCCAGCACGCAGGCGAACAGCAACGAGTGGCTGGCCCCCCGATGGCCGAACGCATCGGCGTAGGGAATGTGCAGGGCAAACGCGAGTACATCGGCGTCGGGCAGCATCGCCGCGATCACGCCGGCGCCCAGCAGGCGCGGCGGAATGCGGCCGCGATCAGCAGCGCACCACAACGCCAGTGGCACCGCCGCGTGGGTGATGATCGAAGGCATCAGTCACGCACCGTGGTAGTGCCGGCCAGGCTGCGCTCTGGTAGGTGCCAACCTTGGTTGGCACAGAAGCGCCGACCAAGGTCGGCCTCTACCAGAGCGGACGGTACCCATCAGCAATCATCCAACCGGAACGCATCGCGCAGCCAGTGCAGCTGCGGTGGTTCGCCCGTGGCTTCAACCACGTCGAAGCGGCAGGGCGCATCGGCCACGGCGGGGTGTTCCTGCAGGTACAGCTGCGCAGCGTGGATCAGGCGCCGGCATTTGCGCGGATCGACCGAGGCCGCGCCGCCACCGAAGTCCTGTCGTGCGCGGTAGCGCACTTCCACGAACACCACGGTGCCGGCGTCATCCATCATCAGGTCCAGTTCACCGCCGCGATAACGCACGTTGCGTGCGCGCGGCCGCAACCCGGCCTGCTGCAGATGCTGCTCGGCGGCGGCTTCCACCGCCGAGCCACGTTGCAGGTGCTCAGCGACCACCGGCGATCGGCATCGGCCGGCCACCGCTGAAGGTCGACCATGCCGGCTGGCGCAGGATGTTGCCGTTGCTGTCCAGGTACAGCGTGCCGGTGGCGCCGTCCAGGCCGCCTTCGGTGGCCAGCTTGTCCAGGTAGGCGCTGATCTTCCACGCATCGGCGCCGAAGGCGAACAGGCGGCTGGCGGCGCCGCGCGCGCTGGGCAGGGTCTGCGTGACCTGGGCAGCGGACGGCACGCCGGACACGCTGCGCACGTTCCAGGCTTCGTTCGGGTAGATGATGCCGTCCAGCGCCACGTCTTCTTCGACCTTGCCACTTCCGGTGGTCAGCTGCGAGGTACCCACGCGGGTGGCACCACCGGCACCGGCCAGCGCCAGCTGCGGGGCCAGCAGGCGGGCCTGCGGTGCACGTACGGCCAGGAACACAGCATCGACCGCGCCAGCGTTGCGCACCTGCGCGCTGACATCCCCCACGGTTTCGCTGATCGCGATGGTGGTGGCGACGCTGCCGCCGCGCTGGGCAAAGCGCTGGGCGAAGGCGGCTGCGGCGCGACGGCCGGTGTCGTCGCTGCTGTTGATCACCAGCGCCTTGCTGCGCTCGCGGCCACGCATGTATTCGGCGGCGACGATGCCGTCGTCCTCCGGTGCCAGCGAGAAACCGGCGCTGCCGGCGGGCGGTGCATCCTTGCCGCGGTTCAGGCCGAGGACCGGTACCGGCAGCTGCTGGCGGCCGTACACGGCATCCACCTCGTCGCGGCCGAGCGGGCCCACCACGAAGTCGGCGCCGGACGCCACGGCCTTGTCATACGCGGCCAGCGCACCGGCCGGGGTACCGGCGGTGTCGAAGAAGTTGACCTCCGGACGACGGCGGGTTTCACCGTAGTAGGCGCTGAGCAGGCCATCGCGCACCGGCTGTGCGGCAGTGGCCAGGCGACCACTGAGCGGCAGCAGCACGGCCAGCTTGGCCGGCGGGCGGTAGCCATCGCTCATCGCCGGCGGGCGCTTGCTGGTGTCGAACTGGGCGGCGCCATCGCGATCGAACGGGCGCGGCAGCGGCAGGCCACGGGCGATCAGTGCACGGCCTGCAAAGTTGTACAGCGGGTCATTGGCCGGCAAGGCGGCGGCGCGGCTGCGCAGGGTGGCATCGTCGAGGGTGCCGAGCAGGCCGGAGATGGCGGCCTGGTTCTCGCTGCGCGCGGTGCCGGTCAGGCCGGCATGCGCACGGGCGCGTTCGGTGGCGGCGCCAAAGGCATCGCCGGTGGCCTGCAGGGCACTGGCGCGGGCCAGCGACCAGCGCGTGCGCAGGCTTGGGTGCACGTTGTCGGCATGATCCTTCAGCAGGGCCAGTGCCTGCGCCGGCTGCTTGTCTGCCAGCGCCAGCTCGGCGCTGGCCAGCTGGTAACGCTGCAGGCTGGCGCCGGTCAGCTGGCGGGCGGTCACCTGGCCCAGCAGGCTGCGCGCGCGTGCGCTGTCGCCGGCCAGGTGCCAGGCCCAGGCCGCATCGGCCAGTGCGTTGCTGCGGGCACCGCCACGCAGGGTCGCGGCCAGCGCTTCCAGTTGCAGGGCGGCGTCGCGCGGCTTGCCTTGTTCAATCAGCGCCAGCGCCTGGCTCTGGGCCGGCGATTCGGGCGTGCTGACGAGGCTGGTGGTGGCGCAACCGGCCAGCAGCATCAACGACAGCGACAGGGCAGAGATGCGTGCGGCGGGCTTGTTCATGATCGGGTCCATGCGATGAGGGCAGCGGCCTTGGCCAGGTACACGCTAGGATTCTACCCTTGCCCCGTGAGTACCGCTGAAATGAGTGTCCCAACCCTGTATGTCGTCGCCACGCCGATCGGCAACCTGGCCGATCTGAGCCCGCGCGCGCAGGAGGTATTGCGTTCGGTGGCGGCCATCTGCGCCGAGGACACCCGCCGCAGTGGCCAGCTGCTGTCCCATTTCGGCATCCAGCAGCCGCTGGTGGCCCTGCACGAACACAACGAAGAGGCCCTGGCCCAGCGCCTGGTGGCGCGGCTGCAGGCGGGCGAGTCGCTGGCGCTGGTCAGCGATGCAGGCACCCCGCTGGTCAGCGATCCGGGCTTCCGGCTGGTGCGTGCCGCGCGTGCTGCCGGCATCAAGGTCAGCCCGATTCCCGGCGCCTGCGCGGCCATCGCTGCGCTGAGCGTGGCCGGCCTGCCCAGCGACCGCTTCAGTTTCGAGGGATTCCTGCCGGCCAAGGCCAGCGGCCGCCGCGATCGCCTGCAGGGGCTGGCCGGCGAAGTGCGCACGATGGTGTTCTACGAATCCTCGCACCGCATCACCGAGTCGTTGGCCGACATGGCGGCGATCTTTGGCGGCGAGCGCCCGGCCGTGCTCGCGCGCGAGCTGACCAAGCTGTTCGAGACCGTGCTGGATGGCGACCTGGCCGGGCTGCTGGCGCAGGTGGAAGCCGATGACAACCAGCGCAAGGGCGAGTTCGTGGTGATGGTGCAGGGCGCTGGCGACGATGCCGAGGCGCAGCTGGCACATGGCCGGCACGTCTACGCCAAGCTGAGCGAGCACCTGCCACCGTCGACCGCGGCCAAGCTGGCGGCCGAGTTGACCGGCGCACCGCGCAAGGCGTTGTACGGCAGTTGAGTGGGTGAAGGAGATCCACGCCATGCGTGGATGAAAACAGCCCGGAATGCAGTAGATCCACGCCATGCGTGGATGAAGTGGCCCTGGACAAGGATGAGGACGATGTCGGCAAAAGGACTTTCACTGGTGTTGGCTCTGGTCGTTTCCGCCCACGCGTGGGCGGGCGAGGAGATCGACCCATCGGATCTGGGGCGTGGCTTCACCGGCTATGAGCTGTTCGATCCTGGCCTGGTGCAGTTGCGGCAGGGCCCGTATGTGGAAGGCAACCACGCGATCGTCATCTACACCGCCGCACGGGAAGCCGTGGACCTGGCCGAGGGCTGCCCGCAGGTGGACCCCGCTGCGCGCGAAGCGATCGAGCAGGCCTACCAGCAGATGGCGGCCAGCCAGCACCGGTATGTAAGTGCGCGCCAGTGGACGCGGCTGCGCGAGGCGCTGCACGGCAGCTACAAGCAGCCGCCGCTGCGTGGCGTGCTGGAATGTGGCGCGTTTGCCATGCAGGCCCCGCATTTCGATGAACGTATGGCGGGGCGCCTGCTCGCCCACACCGAGATGTCGCGCTCGGCCAACGGTGCCGTCGATGATCGCGCCGACGCGTTGCGGCCCGTGCTGGGGTTGGGGATGGCGGGAGGGACGTTGGTCAATCACGTGCTCAACGGCAGCAACGCCGAGCGGGCCGGCCTGAAGGCAAATGACGAGGTGCTGTCGGTGCAGGGCACCGCCGTGGCGACGACCTACGGCATCGAACAGGTCCTTCGCGCGTACGCGCCCGGTGATCGCATCCAGCTGAAGGTGCGCCGCACGGTGCTGGATCTGGCAACCGGGGCCTCGTCGCAGGAGCTGGATATCGGGCTGGTGCTCCAATCGCGGGCGGCGCTGCTGGCGCGTTGAACCTGCAGGTGCGGTGCGCAGCCACGCGTGTCGTGGCTCTACTGCTGGGGCAGATGAACCGCACGCCGCAATCAAACCGGCAGGGCGGGCCCGCGTACGCTAGAATGCGCGCGGCGGAGTCGGCCAGACAGTCGCGTCATCCCTTCGGGGGTGCCGAGGAAAGTCCGGGCTCCATAGGGCAAGGTGCCAGGTAACGCCTGGGCGGCGCAAGCCGACGGAAAGTGCAACAGAAAGATACCGCCTACGTCTTCTTCGGAAGGCCGGTAAGGGTGAAATGGTGCGGTAAGAGCGCACCGCGAGTCTGGCAACAGACCGGTACGGCAAACCCCACCTGGAGCAAGACCAAATAGGGATCCATTGGCGCGGCCCGCGTTGGATCCGGGTAGGTTGCTTGAGCGTTGCGGCGACGTAACGCCTAGARGAATGACTGTCCACGACAGAACCCGGCTTAYMGGCCGGCTCCGCCCCTTCATTCCATCCACGCATGGCGTGGATCTACCAACGTCCATCCCGCATGGCGTGGATCTACCACGTCCATCCACGCATGGCGTGGATTTACCTATCGCCGTCCACGCAGGGTGTGTGGACCTGGTASTGCCCGGCGGAAATGAACTGCGAGAAGCGCTCGCACCACACCACCACGGTGGTGAACTGGTCCACGTCCACATTGGCCGGCACGTCCACCAGGAAGCGGTTGAAGGTCTTGACCTCACCGACGCGCTGGGCCTTGTCCTTGATCTTCAGAAAGTCCGCTTTGTTGTCGACGAAGTCCTGGACCAGGTAGACCTTGTAGTCAGGACCCGGGCCCATCTTGCCGTTGAAGGCGACCTGGCGCGCGCTGACGCTGACCTTGCCTTCGGCCCAATGCACCGCGTCACTGCCTTTGAGGTCGCGACGGAAGGTGGTGTGGTAAGTGGCGTCGGCCATCGCCGCCTGCACCTGCGCGAGCGGCGGGTCATCGGGAGCGATCAGGATGGGCAGCAAATACACGCCCAGGCCGAAGCCAAGGCCGAGGGTGAGCAGGTGGGTGGCGAGCAGGATGAGGATGCGGCGCACGGGGCCTCCTTATGGGTGTGGATCGCGCGGCATGGCGCCGGGCAGGGCTACCTTGGGAGGCTGAGGGCGACATTTATAGACACAGTGCCGAAGGCGAAAAGGGCACAGCGGAGTGCCTGTGACGCTGAAGCCCTTGTGGCAGAAGCGGGTATTGGTCGCGCCCGGAAGCTGAATGACGCATTTGACCTGTCCCGTCGACGGCCCATTTGATGGAAAACACGACACGCCGGGCGCCAGAGTGCCGGCCAGCGGCCGGCACTACCGTTCCAGTCAGAAAATGACGTGACCCTGTCCGCTGGGTACGCCCTGCGGACCAAAGCGGCGCTCGTGGATTTCGCCGTGGCCGTTGCCATCAATCAGCAGCACGGTGCTGGCGCGGGTGCCGTAATCGTCACCACGGATGAAAGCGGGGCTGAGCCAGCGTTCGCGTTCCAGGCCGATGCCGGTATCGGGCAGGTCGCTGTCGACCGGGCGATGTTCATCGGCCAGGGCATCCCACAGTGGGGTCAGGTCCGGGGTCAGCGCCCTTTCCCGTTGGGAAAGGGATCCGACCCCGTCTTGCTCCAGCCACGCCAACAGCGCATCCATCAGCCGCCGGGTCTTCGGCCAGGGCGCATCAAGCGCGCCGTTGGACATGCCGTGCACACCCGGGCCAAGCGTCTGCCGCTCGGCCGGGTGGTTGCCCAGATACTCCAGGCTGTGGCCATCGGCCAGCAGCAGGTTGAACGGGGCATAGGCAGTGGAGATCCCGGCCAGGCGTTCTATATGCATACCCGCCGGATCGCGGCCACGCAGGTAGTCGGCCACCAGGGCGCCACGCGATGGCCCGGTCTGGGAAGCCTGCGGATCGCGGACGTTGGTCACCACCGCCATCCGGCCGCCGGCACCCACCCCGGCCCAGCCGCCGCCCGAGCGCAGGTCGCGTCCGCCGATGACCGACGTCTCATCCTGCCAGGGGGCCAGGGCCGCGGTCGGGCGGGCGTGGAACTCATCACGGTTGCCGGCCATCACCAGCCGCCAGCGCGGGTGGTGCAACCAGCCAATAGCAAGCAGGATGTTTCACCGGGCGAAGGATAAGGTGCAGGCGTCGTGTTCCAGGGCGAGACGGCCATCACAGTTGACGACAAAGGACGCATGGCGGTTCCCACCGCTCACCGCGACCTGGTTGCGCGCGTCAGCAACAACCGTCTCGTGTTGACCTACAACCCCTTCGAATCCGGCTGCCTGTGGCTGTACGCCGAGTCGGAATGGGAGCGGGTACGCGACGACGTCATGTCCAAACCCAACACACAGCGCGTCGTACGTCTGCTGCAGCAGAAGCTGGTCGGTTCAGCCGCCCACCTGGAGCTGGACGGTAACGGTCGCATCAGCATTCCCGCCAGCCACCGCGGTGCGGTGGGCATTGAGAAGAAGGCGGTATTGCTCGGTATGGGCGACAAATTCGAATTGTGGAGCGAGCAGGCGCATCGGGCCCTGATCCAGCAGACGTTGTCTGATGAGGATCTGGGTGATGGGTTGCTCGACCTGAAGTTGTGAGCCGGGGTGCCCGGATGCGCCCAGAAGCGCAGACCGGTCACCTTCCGGTGTCGCAGTCGCCGGCGGTGCATCTGCCGGTCCTGTACACCCAGGTCCTGGAAGGCCTGAGGGTGATCGAAAACGGACGTTATCTGGATGGCACGTTCGGTCGTGGCGGTCATGCACGTGGCGTGCTCACCCAGCTCGGTCCCGAGGGACGCCTGCTGGTCATGGACAAGGATCCGGAAGCCATTGCCGTTGCCGAGCGCGATTTCGCGCCGGACCCGCGCGTGTCGATCTTCCGTGGCAGCTTCGCCCAGCTGCTGCAGTGGAACGAGACCGCCGAAGGCCTGGATGGCGTGCTGTTCGACCTTGGCGTGTCCTCGCCGCAGCTGGATGTGGCCGAGCGTGGTTTCAGCTTCGGCAAGGACGGCCCGCTGGACATGCGCATGGACCCGGACAGTGGCGAAAGCGCTGCGCAGTGGATCAACCGCGTGGAAGATCGCGAGATCGCCGACGTGCTGTGGACCTACGGCGAAGAGCGGCAGAGCCGGCGCATCGCCCGCGCCATCGTGGCCCGCCGCGAAAAGCAGCCGTTCACCCGTACCGCCGAACTGGCCGAGCTGATCGCCTCGGTGATGCCGCGCGGCAAGGACAAGATCCATCCGGCCACGCGCAGCTTCCAGGCCATCCGCATCCACATCAACCGTGAACTGGCCGACCTCGAAGCCGGCCTGGACGCGGCGGTGGAGCGCCTGAAGCCCGGTGGCCGGCTGGCGGTGATCAGCTTCCACTCGCTGGAAGACCGCATCGTCAAGCAGTACATGAACCGCCTGGCCAAGGCACCGCCGGCCAACCGCCGGCTGCCCGAGGCGCAGGCCTTCGTGCCGACCCTGGACCTGATCGGCGGCGCCATCAAGGCCACCGACGAAGAGCTGGCGATGAACCCGCGCGCCCGCAGCGCCGTGCTGCGTGTGGCCCAGAAGCGGGAGGCCGATGCATGAGCCGGCTGCTGCTGATCATCCTGTTGGCCTGCACCGTGGCCTCGGCGATCGGCGTCGTGTTCGTGCGTCACCGTCACCGGCAGACGTTCATCGAGCTGTCGCGCGCCGAGCGTGCGCGCGATGACCTGAACATCGAATTCGGCCGCCTGCAGCTGGAGCAGGCGACCTTGGCCGAAGCCAACCGCGTGGACAGCATCGCCCGCGAAAAGCTCGGCATGAAGTTCCCCGAAGCCGCCGACGTGGTGGTGGTGCGCCCATGAGCAAGACCGGCCGCAACCGTCCACGCAACGCCTTCAACCTGCGCCAGCGCCTGCGCTGGGTGGCCCTGGCGCTCGGCCTGTGCTCGGTATCGCTGGTGGGTCGTGCCGCCTACGTGCAGATCATCAACAGCGACTTCTACCAGCGCCAAGGCGAAGCGCGTTACCTGCGCGAACTGCCGATCAAGACTTCGCGCGGCATGATCACCGACCGCAACGGCGAGCCGTTGGCGGTGTCCACCCCGGTCGCCTCGATCTGGGTGAACCCGCAGGACCTGCTGCGTTCGCCCGAGCGCATCCCCGAGCTGGCACAGGCGGTGGGCATGTCGGTGGACGAGCTGAGCAGCCGCCTGTCGCAGAAGTCGGACAAGGAATTCATGTACCTGCGTCGCCGGATCAATCCGGACGAGGCAGAGCGCGTGGTCGCGCTGAAGATTCCGGGCGTGGCCGCACAGCGCGAGTTCCGACGCTTCTACCCGCAGGGTGAAGCGATGGCGCACGTGCTGGGCTTCACCAACATCGACGACCGCGGCCAGGAAGGCCTGGAGCTGGCCTTCGACGAATGGCTGCGTGGCAAGCCCGGCGGCAAGCGGGTGATCCGCAACCGCAAGGGCGAGACGGTCGAAAGCGATCTGCTGCGTGCGGCCGAGCCGGGCAAGGACCTGACCCTCAGCATCGACCGCCGCATCCAGTACCTGGCCTTCAAGGAACTGCGCAACGCGCTGGTGGCCAACAAGGCGGCCGGCGGCTCGATGGTGATCATGGACGTGACCACCGGCGAGATCCTGGCCATGGTCAACCTGCCGACCTACAACCCGAACTCGCTCAACGGCGCGGTGCCGGACACGCGCCGCAATCGCGCGGTGACCGACCTGGTCGAGCCGGGTTCGACGATGAAGCCGCTGACCATCGCCACCGCGCTGCAGTCCGGGGTGGTGACCAAGGACACCATCATCGATACCAACCCGGGCTACATGCAGGTTGCCCGTTTCACCATCCGCGATGTGCCGCGCAACAACGGCGTGCTGAACGTCACCGGTGTGATCACCCGCAGCTCCAACATCGGCGCGGCCAAGATCGCCGCGAAGATGCCCGACCAGGTGTTCTACGACGGCGTGCGCCGTTTCGGCTACGGCTCGGTGCCGCACAGTGGCTTCCCCGGCGAGTCCGGCGGTGTCGTGCGGCGCCCCGCCAACTGGGACGGCGCGACCAAGACGACCATGTCCTACGGCTATGGCCTGAATGTCACGCCGCTGCAGATCGCCACCGCGTACTCGGCGCTGGCCAACGGCGGCAAGCTGATCGCGCCGACCTTCGTCAAGGGCCAGCGCAACGAAGGCCAGCAGATCATCGACGAGAACGTCGCCAAGCAGGTGGTGGCGATGATGGAAACGGTGGTCACCCAGGGCGGCGCCAAGCAGGCGGCGGTGCTGGGCTACCGCGTGGCCGGCAAGACCGGTACCGCGCGCAAGACCGGCCCCGGTGGCTACGAGCGCGGCCACTACAACGCGCTGTTCGCCGGCGTGGTGCCGGCCACCAATCCGCGTTTTGCCACCGTCATCGTCATCAACGATCCGCAGGGCGGCAAGTTCTACGGCGGCCTGGTGTCGGCGCCGGTCTATCACAACGTGATGGAAGGCACCCTGCGCCTGATGGACGTGCCGCTGGATGACCTGCAGTCGTGGCTGGCTGCCCAGCAGTCCGGAAAGATCGGGCATTCGGCCTCGGTGCTGCCGGTGCCGCCGGCCGAAGCCGCACTGCCGGTGGATGCCGCCGCTGAATTCGATGCCGCGCTGCCCAGCGCGCACCCCCATGTGCCGCCCGCCACGGGAGGCACGCAATGAGCCCTTCGATGTTGCTTTCGCAGTTGCTTCCGGACGTGGCCCTGGCGGGCCATGATCCCGTTCTGACCGGCCTGGTGCTGGACAGTCGTGCCGTGCGCCCCGGCAATGCCTTCGTTGCCATCGCCGGTTTCGGCGCGCATGGCCTGGGTTTTGTCGAGCAGGCGCGTGCTGCCGGTGCCGGCGCGATCCTCTTCGAAGCGCCGGCGCCTGCCGAGCTGCCTGCACCGGCCGATGCCATCGCCGTGCCGGACCTGCGTGCGCGTCTGGGGGCAATGGCCGACCAGTTCCATGGTGCGCCTTCGCGGGCGATGACCATGGTTGGCGTGACCGGCACCAACGGCAAAACCTCCACCGTGCAGCTGCTGGCCCAGGCCTGGCACCTGCTCGGTACGCCCAGTGGCAGTATCGGCACGTTGGGCGCCGGACTTTATGGTGCGGTCGAGCCGACCGGTTTCACCACCCCGCTGGTGCTGCAGATGCATGCGCTGCTGGCGCAGCTGCGCGACGATGGCGCGGGCGCGGTGGCGATGGAAGTCAGCTCGCATGCGCTGGACCAGGGCCGCGTGGATGCGGTGCACTACGACGTGGCGGTGTTCACCAATCTCACCCGCGATCACCTTGACTACCACGGTGACATGGCCAGCTACGGCGCGGCCAAGGCGCGGCTGTTCCATCGCCCGGGCCTGAAGGCGGCGGTCATCAATCTTGACGATGCGTTCGGTCGCCAGCTGTTCGCCGGTCTGCCGGCGGGCGTGCAGGCCATTGGCCTGAGCTCGCGTGGTGCCGACGGTGCCAGCGTGCGCGCTGAAGCGCTGCAGCTGGACGGCCGCGGCATCGGTTTCGAACTGGTCATCGACGGCCAGCGCGCTGCAGTGCAGTCGCCGCTGCTGGGCCGCTTCAACGTGGACAACCTGTTGGCCGTGGCCGGCAGCCTGCATGCGCTGGGGCATCCGCTGCCGCGCATCGCCGAGGTGCTGTCGGCACTGCAGCCGATCCGTGGCCGCATGAACCGCCTGGGCGGCGAAGACGGCCTGCCGACCGTGGTGGTTGATTACGCACACACCCCCGACGCGCTGGAACAGGCGCTGGACAGCCTGCACGGCCACCTGCAGGGCACGCTGTTCTGCGTGTTCGGCTGCGGTGGCGAGCGCGATACCGGCAAGCGCCCGCAGATGGCTGCCATTGCCGAGCGCCTGGCCAACCAGGTCATCGTCACCGACGACAACCCGCGTGGCGAAGACGGCGACGTGATCGTGGCCGACATCCTGGCTGGCTTCACCGATGCCTCGGCCGTGACCGTGCAGCGCAACCGCGCGCGTGCGATCGGCCTGGCGGTGAAGCGCGCTGGTGCCGGCGACATCATCCTGATCGCCGGCAAGGGCCACGAGCCCTATCAGGAAGTGAATGGCGTGCGGCATGACTTCGACGACACCGAAGTATCGGCCGCCGCGCTGGCTGCGAAGGCCGGTGTGTTGGCCGCTCAGGCCGGGGAGGGCGCCGCATGAAGCGCACCCTGCTTTCGCTGATCGCACACTGGGCCGGTGGCGAGATCCACGGCGACGACGTGGCCATCGACGCGGTCAGCAACGATACCCGCAGCCTTGGTCCGGGCAGCCTGTACGTGGCGCTGCGTGGCGAACGCTTCGACGGCCACGATTTTGCTGCCGACGCACAGGCGCGTGGCGCCAGCGCGTTGCTGGTCGAGCGCCTGCTGCCGCTGGACCTGCCGCAGGTGCTGGTGGCCGACAGCGAGCGCGCGCTGGCGAAGATCGCCGCCGGCATGCAGCGCGACCGCGCGACCGAACTGTTCGCCATCACCGGCAGCAACGGCAAGACCAGCGTCAAGAGCCTGCTGCTGGCGATCCTGCAGCAGGTGGCCCAGCACGCGCACAAGGTGGTCTACGCCAACCCGGGCAACCGCAACAACGAGATCGGCCTGCCGCTGGCGGTGATCGACGCACCGGAAGATGCCGACTACGCCGTCTACGAGATGGGCGCCGGCAAGCCGGGCGACATCGCCTACCTGACCGACATCGCGCGCCCGCGCTATGCCCTGGTCAACAACATCGCCCCGGCCCACCTGGAGCGGATGGGCAGCCTGCTCGGCGTGGCGGTGACCAAGGGCGCGATCTACGCCGCGCTGCCGGCCGATGGCGTGGCCGTGATCAACGCCGACGATGCCTACGGGCGCTGGTTCGAACAGCATTTCATCGGTACCCCGGCACGTTGCCGGGTGCTGCGCTATGGCCTGGAACACACCGCCGACGTCACCGCGCGCGACATCCGCGCCGGTGCGCAGGGCAGCCGCTTCACCCTGGTCACGCCGATGGGCGAGGCGGGCGTGGTGCTGGGCCTGCCGGGCCGCCACAACATCAGCAATGCGCTGGCCGCCGCCAGCCTGGCGCTTGCCGCCGGCATCGAGCTGTCACTGGTGGCCACCGGCCTGGCGGAAGCGCAGCCGGTGCCGGGCCGCCAGATCGCCCATCAGCTGCACAACGGCGCGGTGCTGGTGGATGACAGCTACAACGCCAACCCTGGTTCGCTGGCCGCCGCCATCGACGCACTGGCCGCCGCCCCGGAAGAGGGCTGGCTGGTGCTGGGCGACATGCGCGAGCTGGGCGCCGACGCCGAGGCGCTGCATGCACAGGCGGGCATCCGCGCGCGTGCCGCCGGCCTCAAGCGCCTGTATGCGCTGGGCCCGCTCAGCGCCGCTGCCGCCGCTGCGTTTGGCGAGGGCGGACATCATTTCACCACCCATGACGCGCTGTCGCAGGCGCTGAAGGAAGCGCTGCACGCCGGCGTGCGCTGCCTGGTCAAGGGTTCCCGTGGCAGCGCCATGGACACGATTGTCAAAGCGCTGCTGGCGCAAGGAGAGGAATCCCCGCATGTTGTATGAACTGGCTCGATGGTTGCAGCAGTTGGAGAGCCTGTTCGGGCTGTTCAACTACCAGACGTTCCGCGCCATCCTTGCCGCGTTGACGGCGCTGTTCCTGTCGCTGTGGCTCGGCCCGGCGATGATCCGCAAGCTTGCCCAGTTCAAGGGCGGCCAGCCGATCCGGACCGATGGTCCGCAGACCCATTTCTCCAAGGCCGGCACGCCGACCATGGGTGGTTCGCTGATCCTGCTCACCGTCACCCTGTCGGTGCTGATGTGGGCCGACCTGCGCAACCGCTACGTGTGGCTGGTGCTGGCGGTGATGCTGTGCTTCGGCGCCATCGGCTGGTACGACGACTGGATCAAGATCGTCCGTCGCGACCCGAACGGCCTGAAGTCGCGCTGGAAGTACCTGCTGCAGTCGATCTTCGGCCTGGCTGCGGGCATCTTCCTGTTCCAGACCGCCGACGTACCGGCGGCGCTGACCTTCTACATCCCGATGTTCAAGTCGGTGGCGCTGCCGCTGGCCGGCATCGGCTTCGTGGCCATCGCCTATTTCTGGATCGTCGGCTTCTCCAACGCGGTCAACCTGACCGACGGCCTGGACGGGCTGGCGATCATGCCGACGGTGCTGGTGGCCTGCGCGCTGGGCGTGTTCGCCTATGCGTCGGGCAACGCGGTGTTCGCCAACTACCTGCAGATCCCGCAGATTCCAGGCGCCGGTGAGCTGGTCATCATCTGTGCGGCGATCGCCGGCGCGGGGCTGGGCTTCCTGTGGTTCAACACCTATCCGGCCATGGTGTTCATGGGCGATATCGGCGCGCTGTCGCTGGGCGCGGTGCTGGGCACCATCGCGGTGATCACCCGCCAGGAACTGGTGCTGGTGATCATGGGCGGCGTGTTCGTCATCGAGACGCTGTCGGTGATGATCCAGGTCGCCTCGTTCAAGCTGACCGGCAAGCGCGTGTTCCGCATGGCGCCGATCCACCACCACTTCGAACTGAAGGGCTGGCCGGAGCCGCGCGTGATCGTGCGCTTCTGGATCATCTCCGTCGTGCTGGTGCTGATCGGCCTGGCCACGTTGAAGGTACGCTGATGAATGACCTGTCGCACCAGGCAACACGCCTCGAGGCCATCGGTGGCAGCTACGACAAGTGGCTGCTCGGCGCGATGATCGCGCTCACCGGGCTGGGCGTGGTGATGGTGGCGTCCAGCTCGATCGCGTTGATGAGCAGCCCGTTCTATTACCTCAACCGCCACCTGATCTTCCTGGCGGTCGGCATCGTATTGGCCATCTTCGCCGCGCGTACCGAGCTGAAGACCATCGAGCAGTACAACCAGATGCTGCTGCTGGGCTGCTTCGCGCTGCTGGTGGTGGTGTTCGTGCCCGGCCTGGGCAGCAGCGTCAACGGTGCCCGCCGCTGGATCAACCTGGGCATCTCCAAGTTCCAGACGGTCGAAGCGGTGAAGGTGCTCTACATCGTCTGGCTGTCCAGCTACCTGGTGCGCTTCCGCGACGAGGTCAACGCGACCTGGCCGGCGATGCTCAAGCCGCTGGGCGTGGCCGGTGCGCTGGTGGTGCTGCTGCTGCTGCAGCCCGACTTCGGCTCGTCCACCCTGCTGCTGGCGATCACCGCCGGCATGCTGGTGCTGGGCGGGGTGAACATGCCGCGCATGTCGATGCCGGTGGTGATCGGTCTGGTCGGCATGAGCGCGCTGGCGATCATCGAGCCGTACCGCATGCGCCGCATCACCTCCTTCCTCGACCCGTGGGCCGACCAGCAGGGCGACGGCTACCAGCTGTCCAACGCGCTGATGGCGGTGGGCCGCGGCGAGTGGACCGGCGTTGGCCTGGGCAATTCGGTGCAGAAGCTGTACTACCTGCCCGAGGCGCACACCGACTTCATCTTCTCGGTCACCGCCGAGGAATTCGGTTTCCTGGGCACCTGCGTGATCGTGGCCCTGTACGCACTGCTGGTCGGCCGCACCTTCTGGCTGGGCATGCGCTGCGTGGAAATGAAGCGCCACTTCTCCGGTTACATCGCCTTCGGCATCGGCCTGTGGATCAGCATGCAGACCTTCGTTTCGATCGGCGTGAACCTGGGCATCCTGCCGACCAAGGGCCTGACCCTGCCGCTGATTTCGTCGGGTGGTTCGTCGGTGCTGATGACCTGCGTGGCGATGGGCCTGCTGCTGCGCGTGTCCTATGAACTCAAGCGCGCCGAGCGCCGCCAGGCCGTGCGCATGGGCGCCGCCGACGATGTAGCCGGGCCTGCCGCCGCCGAGCCTTCTGCTGCACCGGTGGCGAAGAACGTGCCGATGGCTGCCGAACCGGCCGCGGCCGAGCCGGCCGCCGTGCGTGGCACCAGCCGCCTGCAGTCGCGCGTCGAACCCACCTTCGGGAGGCTCGGATGAGCGCGGCCCAGAACAACAACCGGCCGGTGATGATCCTGGCCGGTGGTACTGGCGGGCACATCTTCCCGGGCCTGGCCGTGGCCCGCGTGCTGCGCGCGCGTGGCGTGCCGGTCACCTGGATGGGTGCCGATGGCGCCATGGAAACCCGCCTGGTTCCGCAGCACGACATCGCCATCGATACGCTGGCCATCACCGGCCTGCGTGGCAAGGGCAAGCTGGCTCTGCTGGCCGCGCCGTGGCGCCTGATGCGCGCGCTGCGTGCGGCCGGCCTGATCATCCGTGATCGCCAGCCGCGTGCGGTGGTCGCCTTCGGTGGCTTCGCTTCCGGCCCCGGTGGCATGGCCGCGCGCCTGCACGGCCTGCCGCTGATCGTGCACGAACAGAACCGCGCGCCGGGCCTGACCAACCGCATCCTGTCGCGCTACGCGCGCCGCCTGCTGACCGGTTTCCCGGGCACCTTCGCTGCACGCGAAGAGTTCGTGGGCAATCCGGTGCGCGCCGAAATCGCCGCCGTCGCGCCGCCGCAGCAGCGGCTGGCCGATCGCAGCGGTCCGCTGCGCCTGCTGGTGCTGGGCGGAAGCCAGGGTGCCCGCGCGCTCAACAGTGGCGTGCCGCAGGCACTGGCCAGCCTGGGTGCGCAGGTGCCGGTGGTGGTGCGTCACCAGAGCGGCGAGAAGCTGCATGCCGAAGCAGTCGAGGCCTATGCCAAGGCCGGCGTGCAGGGCGAGGTCACACCGTTCATCGCCGACATGGCCGAAGCCTTCGCCTGGGCCGACCTGGTGGTATGCCGTTCCGGCGCGTCCACGCTGGCCGAACTCTGCGCGGTCGGCATCGGCAGCGTGCTGGTGCCATTCCCCGCTGCTGTCGACGATCACCAGACCCGCAATGCGGAGTACCTGGTCGAGCGCGATGCAGCCGTATTGCTGAAGCAGGACGAAACGCTGGCAGACGGCATTGCCGCGCTGCTGCGTGATCTGTCCGAAAATCCCGCCCGCCGCATGCAGATGGCGCAAGCCGCGCGTGCCCTGGCCAAGGTCGATGCCGCCGAGCGCATCGCCGATATCATTCTCGAGGAAGCTGTATGAAGAAGGCA
>NZ_JBFTOJ010000113.1:0-13598 GCF_056397905.1 Stenotrophomonas sp. 05L414_2 | reverse complement strand
CCATGGAACTGGAAGGCTACGTGCTGGACACGATGCTCGACCTCGACTTCGGTGCGCACAAGCTGACCGTGGGCGGCCAATACAACGACACCGACATGGTGGACGGCGTGTTCGGCATGGACGGTGCCGGCTACCGCAGCAACACCAAACAGAAGCACCGCATGTGGGCGCTGTTCGCCGAGGACAACTGGTCGCTGACCGACACCCTGACCGCCACCTTCGGCCTGCGCTACGACAACCACAACATCTTCGGCAGCCACCTCAGCCCGCGCGGCTACCTGGTCTGGAATGCCACCGATGCCTGGACCTTCAAGGGTGGCGTCAGCACCGGCTACAAGACCCCGCGTCCGGACCAGCTGTTCCCCGGCATCACCGGCTTTGGTGGCCAGGGCGTGCTGCCGCTGGTGGGCTCGCCGAACCTGAAGCCGGAAACCAGCACCAACTACGAGCTGGCCGCCTATTACGAGGGCCAGCGCTGGGGCTTCAACGTCACCGGTTTCATCAACAAGTTCGAAGACAAGATCGCCAGCGGCGGCACGTTCCCCAACTGTGAAGTCGCGCCGGCCGGCAGTGGCTACTGCGTGGACATCGGCCCGGGCTGGGCGTCGCTGGGCTACAGCACCTTCACCCAGAGCGTGAACATCGACAAGGCCGAGACACGTGGCGCAGAACTGGCCGGCCACGTCGACCTGCTGGACACCCTGCAGCTGCGCGGCAACTACACCTGGACCAAGAGCGAGCAGACCGCCGGTTCCGGCAAGGGCCTGCCGATCACCGGCACCATGCCGGCCAAGCACATGGCCAACGCCAGCCTCAACTGGCAGCTCAACGATGCCATCAGCCTGTCGCTGATCGGCGAAGGCCGCTACGACCGCTACCGCGACACGATCCTTGATGCCGCCGGCGCCAGTCATACCCGCTACTACGAGGACTACACCCTCTTCCACCTCGGTGGCAGCTGGAAGGCCACGCAGTGGCTGACGGTCAACGCGCGGGTCAACAACCTGTTCGACAAGAACTTCGTCTCGCAGTCGTGCCTGCTGACCAGCCCCAGCGAATACAACTGCGTGGACGACTACGCCACCAAGGACCAGCGCCGCAGCTACTGGATCTCGCTCAACGCGAAGTTCTGACCTTGCCCTGGTGGGTGCCGGCCTTGGTCGGCACCTCTCCATCCACGCATGGCGTGGATCCACCGGCCCGTGGTAGTGCCGGCCGCTGGCCGGCAACCGCGCGATGTTCTCAGGTGGCATGGGATTGCCGGCCAGCGGCCGGCACTACCCTTTCAGAGATACACAACGACATCTAATTGCGAGCAATTCTCATCAATGATGTAATGACCAGTATTCATCCGTCCCGAATCGTGCCGTGAGCCGTCCCGCATCTTCCACCGTGCAGCAGCAGCAGAGCCGCGGCTTCTGGCTGCGTACCCTGCACCAGTGGCACTGGATCAGCTCTGCGGTCTGCCTGATCGGCATGCTGCTGTTCGCGGTGACCGGTCTGACGCTGAACCATGCAGCAAAGATCGAGGCCAAGCCACAGGTGCAGAACCAGCACCTGGAACTGCCGGCCGAACTGCTCGGCGGCCTGGGCTCCCGCGAGGACGGCAATGCACCACTGCCACGCCCGGCCCGGCAATGGCTCGACGGTCAGCTGGGCATCTCCATCGGCGGTCGACCCGCCGAATGGTCGGCCGAGGAAATCTATCTGTCACTGCCACGCCCCGGCGGCGACGCCTGGTTGAGCATCGACCGCGAAACCGGCGCGGTGGAGTACGAATCCACCTCGCGCGGCGCGGTGTCCTATCTCAACGACCTGCACAAGGGCCGCAATGCCGGCCCCGCATGGGGCTGGTTCCTGGACGTGTTCGCCGTCGCCTGCCTGGTGTTCTGCATCACCGGCCTGTTCCTGCTGCACCTGCATGCGCGGCAGCGACGCATGACCTGGCCACTGGTCGGCCTGGGCCTGATGATCCCGCTGCTGATCGCCCTGCTGCTGATCCACTGACTTCCACCGTGACTTCCATCCGTTCTTCCGGAGCCGCCCCATGCGCGTCACCCTGACCATCGCCCTCAGCGGCCTGCTGGCCACCTCGCCGGCTTACGCCACCACCCTCGACATCAACGTCGAAGTGCCCAAGCTCAACGTGGCCGAGTACCACCGCCCGTATGTGGCGGTGTGGCTGGAAGGCGCCGACCAGAAGGTCGCCGCCAACCTGTCGGTCTGGTACCAGCAGACCAGCAACAGCGAAGGCCATGGCACCAAGTGGCTGCCCGACCTGCGCCAGTGGTGGCGCAAGAGCGGCCGCACCCTGCAGGTGCCGGTGGACGGCGTGACCGGCCCGACCCGCCCGGCCGGCAAGCACGCGCTGTCGTTCAACGACAAGCAGCCCGCACTGAAGCAGCTGGCCCCGGGCAACTACACCCTGGTGGTGGAAGCGGTGCGCGAAGTCGGCGGCCGTGAACTGCTGAAGATTCCCTTCACCTGGCCGGCCACCGCCGCACAGAACGGCCGCGCGCAGGGCGCCACCGAACTGGGCCAGGTCACCCTCGCCGTCAAACCGTAATTGCCTGAGCCGGGGTCAGAGCCCTTTCCGCTGGAAAGGGATCCGCCCCCATCGCAGCACCCCAGGGGTCGGATCACTTCCGCAGGAAGGGCTCTGACCCCATCAATCACCCTGGAGTCTTCCGCATGAAGCGCACGCTCGTCCTCGCCGCCGCTCTGGCCGCTGCCCTTCCCTTCTCTGCCCTGGCCCACAAGGCCTGGCTGCTGCCCTCGCAGACCGTGATCGCCGGCAACGCGCCGTGGATCACCGTCGACGGTGCGGTCTCCAACGACCTGTTCTACTTCAATCACGTGCCGCTGCGCCTCGAATCGGTGGTCATCACCGCCCCGGACGGCAGCACCGTGCAGGCGCAGAACGCGGCCACCGGCAAGTACCGCAGCGTGTTCGACGTCGAGCTGAAGCAGCAGGGCACCTACCGCATCGCCTCGGTCAACGACGGCCTGTCGGCCACCTATGAGCTGAACGGCGAGCGCAAGCGCTGGCGCGGTACCGCCGCTACCTTCGGCGAACTGCCCAAGGATGCGAAGAAGCTGGAAGTGAGCCAGTCGGTCGGCCGCGTGGAGACCTTCGTCACCAACGGGGCGCCGAACGACACCGCGCTGAAGCCGACCAACCGCGGCATCGAACTGGTGGCCGTCGGTCACCCGAACGACCTGTTCGCCGGCGAGGAAGCCACCTTCCGCGTACTGGTCGACGGCAAGCCGACCGCAGGCCTGGAGTTCGAGATCGTGCGCGGCGGCACCCGCTACCGCAACGCGCAGGACGAGCAGAAGCTGACCAGCGACGCCAAGGGCGAGATCAAGGTGACCTGGCCGGAAGCCGGCATGTACTGGCTGGAAACCGGCACCGAGRACAAGAAGACCTCGGTCAAGCAGGCCGCCAAGCGCCGCCTCAGCTACGTCGCCACGCTGGAAGTGCTGCCGCAGTAAAGACAGCGCTGCGATACCCGGCACGCCCTGGTATCGCAGCCTGCCACGCATGCCCATGACCTCTACCGCACTCGACATCGCCCGGCTGGGCGGCACCACCATGGGCACCACCTGGAGCGTGTCGCTGGTCGTACCGCGCCAGCGCGACCTGCATCCACTGCATGCTGGCATCCAGGCACGTCTGGATGAAGTGGTCGCGCAGATGAGCACCTGGGAAGCGGGTTCCGACCTGAGCCRCTACAACCGTGCCGACGCAGGTCAGTACCTCGTGCTTCCCATCGAAACACGCCATGTGTTGGCCTGCGCGCAGGCCATCGCTGCAGCCAGCGGCGGTGCGTTCGACCCCACCGTCGGCCCGCTGGTGGCGCTGTGGGGCTTCGGCGCCCATGCCGGCGCACGGCGCGCACCCGATGCCGCCACGTTGCAGGCAACCCGTGCACGCTGCGGCTGGCAGCGCCTGCACTGGCAGGACGATGCGCTGCTGCAGCCCGGTGGCCTGGAGCTGGATCTTTCGGCGATCGCCAAGGGCTTCGGCGTCGACCACGTCGCCGCCTGGCTGCGCGGCCAGGGTATCGATGCCGCACTGATTGAAGTCGGTGGGGAACTGGCCGGTTACGGCCGCAAGCCGGACGGCCAGCCGTGGCGCGTGCTGGTGGAGTCGGCGCCGGAAGAAGATGCCCACACCGATACGCCACCGCGTGTCCTGGCGCTGGACGGAAAGGCGGTGGCCACCTCCGGCGATCGCTGGCACCACTATCACGACGATGACGTGGCCTACAGCCACAGCCTTGACCCGCGCAGCGGCACGCCGGTACGGCAGGTCGCAGCCGCCGTCACCGTGGTCGCCAGCGACGCGATGCACGCTGACGCCTGGGCCACCGCGCTGACCGTACTCGGCCGCGATGCAGGCATCGCGCTGGCAGAGCGCGAGGGGTTGGCCGCGCGCTATCTGGAACGCACCACCACCGGCCCACGCGAAACCCTCAGCAGCGCCTTCCAGCAGCTGCTGGATGAGCAGGCTGGATGAGCATGCGTTTCCCGCGCGCGACCGTTGGCAACGTCATGGTGCTGGCCCTGCTGGCCGTGATCGGCGGGGCACTGCTGCGTCTGCACCTGGGCGAAGCGTGGTGGCAGGGTGCACCGCCGGCTCGGCAATGGGGCATCGCGCTGGCCGCCACTGCGCTGTATCTGCTGGCGTGTGGCGTGCTGTGGTGGCGCAGCCGTCCGCGCGACGACACGCCCGAAGGCGGCAACCCACCGATGCTGCTGGTCTGGTCCAGCCAGACCGGCTTCGCCCGCGAACTGGCCGAGCGCAGTGCGCAGGCTCTGCGCTCGGCCGGCATGCCGGTGCGCCTGCGCGGTCTGCATGAGGTCGATGCCACCCTGCTGGCGGGCAGCGCGCGTGTACTGTTCATCGTCAGCACCACCGGCGAAGGCGATGCACCCGACCACGCCCTGCCCTTCCTGCGCAAGGTAATGAGCACGCAGCCGCCGCTGCAGCACGTGCAGTACGGGGTGCTCGCACTGGGCGATCGCAGCTACGGGCATTTCTGCGCGTTCGGCCACCAGCTGCATGACTGGCTGCGCCAGCACGGAGCACATCCGCTGTTCGATGCCATTGAAGTCGACAACGCCGATCCAGCTGCCCTGCGCCACTGGCAGCAACTGCTTGGCCAGCTCGGCGGCGGCGCGAGCGAACTTCCCGATTGGACACCGGCCGAGTACCAGCCGTGGACGCTGCTGCAGCGTACCCACCTCAACCCCGGCAGCGCCGGTGGTCCGGTCTATTGGCTGCGCCTGCAGCCCCCGACCGGCAGYGGCGCGCAGTGGCAGGCCGGTGACATCGCCGAKGTCGGTCCGCAGCATGCCGAACAGAGCACGCGCGACTGGCTGCAGACGCAGGGCTTCGACGCGGACACCGTGTTGGACGACGGCACTACGCTGCTCGCCCGCGTTGCGCGCTCGCACCTGCCGTCATTGGTTGCAGCAGGCGATCTGCCTGGGCTGTTGGCGGCCCTGCAGCCCCTGCCACATCGCGAATACTCCATCGCCTCGGTGATGGACGACGGCGCGGTGGAACTGCTGCTGCGCCGACAGCTGCGTGCCGATGGCACGCCGGGCATCGGCAGTGGCTGGCTGTGCGACCACGCCGCCATCGGCGGGCCGGTACAGATGCGCCTGCGCCGCAACGAGAATTTCCATGGCGTCGCCGCTGATGTTCCACTGCTGCTGATCGGCAACGGCACCGGTATCGCCGGCCTGCGCGCGCACCTGCACGAACGCGCACTCATTGGCGGTGCCCGCACCTGGCTGTTGTTCGGCGAACGCTCGGCCGCGCATGATTTCCACTTCGGCGATGAACTGCAGGCGATGCTCGGCAACGACACGCTGACCCGCCTGGATACGGTATTCAGCCGTGATGGCGGCGCACATCGCTACGTGCAGGATCGCCTGCTGGCCGAAGCATCCACGCTGCGGCAGTGGGTCGATGACGGCGCGACGATCCTGGTCTGCGGCAGCCTGCAGGGCATGGCCCCGGCAGTGGATGCGGTGATCGAGCAGGTGCTCGGTGCCGACGGCAAGGAAGCGCTGCTGCTGGCCGGTCGTTACCGGCGCGACGTGTATTGAGCGAACGTTTGGGGCAAACCGCCTCTTGTGGGTGCGAACTGCCTCCTGGTGGGTGCGAACCTTGGTTGGCACCCTGCTGCGATATCGGCTGCYGCATCCACGCATGGCGTGGATCTACTGAACGGCTGGCGGCGATCCCTTGTTCGCACCCTGCTGCGATATCGGCTGCTGCATCCACGCATGGCGTGGATCTACCGAACGGCTGGCGGCGATCCCTTGTTSGCACYCTGCTGCGATATCGGCTGCTGCATCCACGCATGGCGTGGATCTACTGAACGGCTGGCGGCGATCCCTTGTCCGCACCTGCGATATCGGCCGCCGCATCCACGCATGGCGTGGATCTACGCGGATCCAAGGTGACAACCATGCTGCAGTAGATCCACGCCATGCGTGGATGATTGCCTCCGGGCGCCGACGCTGGCTCAGCCGCCCGCCGCGCTCACCCGTATCGCCAACAACTCGCCGCCGCCCTGCAATGCATGCCGCTGACGCTCACCGGCGGCCAACCACGCGGTATCGCCGGCCTGCATCGCAGGCAATCCGCTGTCCGCGCCGAACGTGGCCTGCCCGCCCAACAGGTGTAGGGCCCAGGCCACGCCCGGCTCGCAGAAGAAGAACATCGGCCCGACCAGTGGACGATGCAGCAGCTCGGCCTGCAGCAGTCCGCGCTTCCACATCAGGTTGAAATCGTGGGTGGTGCCGTCCACCAGCTCGCCGTGCAGCGCAGCTTCACCGGCAAAACGCACGCGCCCATGCGGTGGCAGCACCTCGGCTACGCGGCCGTCCTCGAAACGCAGGCGCACGCCATTGCCCTGCAGCAGCACCAGTTCGCGCTCGACGCCCGGGAATGCGGAAAACGCGGCGTCCTGCTCGATCTCGGCCACCGACAGGCGCAACGCCCAATCATCGCCCTGCGCTGGCAACCGCAGGATCTCGCGGGTCCAGCCGAGGCCGTTGCGCCAGCGTTCGCGGCGGTAGTCCAGGCTGGAAATCACCTGGCTCGGGGTCTGCAACAGGGAGTCGATGTTCATGCGCGCATTGCATCATGCCGCGCGCCGTAACGCATCAACGCGTTGCAAGACCCGCAGCCGTACCGCAATCGCCGCCCAGCAGCTGTGAGTGCTTGAGCCAGTCCTTGTCGGGGTAGTACGCAAACACCATCGTGCCGCCTCGCAGCGCGTCGATCAGCGGCTTGGCCACCGACAACCGCACCGCCGGGCAGCCCAGACTGCGCCCCAACCGCCCCTGCAACTGCGCAGTGGACGGATTCACATACGGCGCACCGTGGATGACGATGGCGCGCTCGCGCGCACGATCGTTGAACCCCGGCTCCAATCCTGCCAGGCGCAGCGAATAGCCGTTGCCGCCCATGTAGGTTTCCTGCGCGGTGAACGCACCGATGCTGGACATGAAGCTGCCATCGCGGTTGGAGAAATGTTCGGTGCGGTTCTCGCCGCTGTTGCGGCCGTGCGCCACCCACTCCTCGAACAACAGCCGCTGGCGGGCGAGATCGAAGACCCACATCCGCGGCTCGGTGGACGGCCGCGAGTAATCGATCACGCTCAGGCGTTCACTGCTGACTCCCAGCTCCGGCCGCTGCAGTGCGCAGCGCATGGCGTGGGCAGCCAACTGCAGAACCCGACGGTCCGCCTTGGGCGCGGTGCGTGCCAGCTGCGCGGCGAGGTCGTCGGCGCTGATGGCGGCAATGGGCGTCTGTGCCCCGGCCGGGGCGCTGGCAGTGGTTGCCAGCAGGCCAAGGGCGGCCAGCCGGCACAGGCGGGAAGCAGACATGGGCACGTAGGGAGGTCTCAGGACCCCTTGAGGGTGGACGCTGGCGGCTCTGATTCCAAGACCGGCTGCATTCCCGATTCAGCCGCGCTTGGGCGCACCGCCGGCAGCGACGTCACCAGCAGGGTCGTGCCCGGCACCAGTACCTGGTACAGCTGGCGGGCGAAATCGGCCGGCAGGGCCATCGGCAACGACGGCGTGGCCAGCAGGTCCGGCGTGGCCTGGGCGCGGTCCTGGCCGAGCAGCGGATAGGCCGTCCACTGGTGCAGGCGCTGCTGTGCATCAAGCGGGCTGGGCGTATCGCTGTAGCCCTGGCCCATCACGAACAGGGTGGTGCCCTGGAACGCTGGCAGCGCGTCGGCCTTCAGCGGCGACTCACCGATCATCACGCCATCGCGCAGCACGTACAGGCGCTGGTCGTGCAGGCTGACCAGGATGCCGACCTGGCCACTGGGTGCGGSCGCATCATCCCACCAGGCCTTGTCGGGAGCACCGCCCTCGCCTTCCGGCAGGGCCTGGCCGCGTGCATTCACCGGCGCCAGCACCGCCGGATAGGCCAGCGTCATCGGCGCGCTCTTGGCATCGGCCACGACCACCGTATCGCCGCGCTTGGTTTCGCTGAACAGCTTCTGGGCGAAGGCCTGCGGCAGGCGCACGCAGCCATGCGAGGCCGGATGCCCGGGCAGGCTGCCGCCGTGAAGGGCGATGCCGTCCCAGGTCAGCCGCTGCATGTACGGCATGGGTGCGCTGTTGTAGAGGTTGGAGCGGTGGTCCTTGTCCTTCTGCAGGATGGTGAACACACCGGTCGGCGTCTCATGGCCGGTCTTGCCCGAGCTGATCGTGGTCAGGCCGATGGCAATGCCATTGCGGTACACGTAAGCCCGTTGCTCATCCAGGCTCACCACCAGCACGATCGGACCGGCCGGCGAGACTTCCGGATGCCACAGGTACTCGCCCGGCTTGAGGTCGGTCGGCCCGCGTACTTCGGAGGTCGTGGCCACGACAGGCTTGGAGGGTGCGGCCGCCTGTGCGGCGCACGGCAGTGCCAAGGCCACGGCGAGCATCAAGGTCAAACGGTGCAGGTGCATCCAGCAGGTTCCATTCCATGCGAAGACCCCACCGTACACCATGGGCACGTCGCAGCCGCGCCAAAAGAAATTGCCCGGCGACACAGCCATGTGTCGTACCGGGCAATCGTCACGTCCCTGTCGGCCTGCTGCCACCCCCTCGCATCCTGCGAAGCGGGGGCGGCGTTGCATCCTGCACGCGGCCGCGTCTGTCCTGTTTGTATCTCAGCCCCTTCCACAGGTCTGTGATGCCACCATCCTGGTGATTGGTGCCGCATCCCTGCGACGGTCGGCGGCTGCAGCCATCCTGTCCGCAGCCATTGAACCTGCATCCTGCAGATTCCGACGATTCCTGTTGTCAGCGCCTGGGTACGGTTCGCACCGGTACCGATCCGGGTACCGGATCCGCAGGCAACATCGTGTTGCCAACGGTGATCCGTCGTCGATTCCGTTCGACGATCGATGTCCCTATCCCCTTCACCTGCGTCAGGTCCTCGACGCGGTGAAACGGGCCGTGTCTGCGCCGGTGCTCGACGATCGCCGCAGCCTTGGTGGCCCCGACCATCGTCAATCCCTGCTGCAGCGCCTGGGCATCGGCCCGGTTGATGTCGATCGGCTCGGCAGCTTGCGCTCCCGCGATCCACACTCCCAGCACCAGCGCCCTTAACACGACAAACCAAGGCACGACGTGTATCTCCTTGTGGTTCTGACCGTCCCGACCGGCAATCCCGTCGGTCGAAACAGTGTCCGTCACCACATGCACACAGCGTATAGGGTTCACGGATTTCTAAAAGCCAGCCAAATACCCGACGTGATGTAGGGAAAACCCTACCCTTGGCCGAGGCGTAGAATGGGCGGATCAGCCATGCAACCGGAGTTTCAGATGGACAGCGCCAAGCTCGGCCAATTCGTCAATGACAAGTGGGACAGCGAAATCGTCCCGCAGTTGGTCGACTACATCCGCATTCCCAACAAGTCGCCGATGTTCGACGCCAACTGGGTGCAGAACGGCTACATGGAGCAGGCGGTCACCCTGATGGAAACCTGGGCCAAGGCCCAGGACCTGCCCGGCCTGAAGGTCGAAGTGGTGCGCCTGGAAGGCCGTACCCCGCTGATTCTGCTGGAAATTCCGGCTACCGGCGCCGAAACCGGCGACGACACCATCCTGCTCTACGGGCACCTGGACAAGCAGCCGGAGATGACCGGCTGGGACGACGACCTGGGCCCGTGGACCCCGGTCCTGCGCGGCGACAAGCTGTATGGCCGTGGCGGTGCCGATGACGGCTACGCCATCTTCGGCTCGCTGGCCGCCGTGCTGGCACTGCAGGCCCAGGGCTTGCCGCATGCCCGCTGCGTGGTGCTGATCGAAGCCTGTGAAGAGTCGGGCAGCTACGACYTGCCGGCCTACGTGGACCATCTGGCTGACCGCATCGGCAAGCCGTCGCTGGTGGTCTGCCTGGATTCGGGCTGTGCCAACTACGACCAGCTGTGGTGCACCACCTCGCTGCGCGGCCTGACCGGCGGCAACTTCTCGGTGAAGGTGCTCAACGAAGGCGTGCACTCCGGTGACGCCTCCGGCGTGGTGCCGTCCAGCTTCCGCCTGCTGCGCCAGTTGCTGTCGCGCATCGAGGACCAGGACACYGGCCGCATCCTGATCGACGGCATGAACGTGGAGATCCCGGCCGAGCGCCTGGAACAGGCCAAGCGTGCCGCCGACGTGGTCGACACCGCGATCTTCGAGAAATTCCCGCTGGTCGATGGCCTCAAGCCGATGAACGACGACCTGACCGAGCTGGTGCTCAACCGCACCTGGCGCCCGGCCCTGTCGGTGACCGGCATCGGCGGCATGCCGCCGCTGGAATCGGCCGGCAACGTGCTGCGCCCGCATACCGCAGTGAAGCTGTCGCTGCGCCTGCCGCCCACTGCCGATGGCAAGACCTGCGGCGAGCTGCTGAAGGAAGCGCTGCTGCGCGATCCGCCGAACGGCGCGCAGGTCACCCTGGACCTGGAAAAGGCCTCCACCGGCTGGAACGCGCCGGCGATGGCACCGTGGCTGACCAAGGCCATCGACGATGCCAGCCAGACCTTCTTCGGCAAGCCGGCGATGTACATGGGCGAAGGCGGCTCGATCCCGTTCATGGGCATGCTGGGCGAGAAGTTCCCGGGCGCCCAGTTCATGATCACCGGCGTGCTCGGCCCGCACWCCAATGCCCACGGCCCGAACGAGTTCCTGCACATCCCGATGGGCAAGAAGGTCACCTCGTGCGTGTCCAAGGTGATCAGCGAGCACTACGCGGCCAGCCTGCGTGGCGAGACCAGCGGTTCGCCGGTGGCCGCCGACAGCGGCACCCGCCACGGCGACCACGGCTGCTGCTGATCCAGCACGCAGTGACGGACGCAGCCCGGCCTTGCTAGGCTGCGTCCAACCTTCCAGAGCAGTGATCGCATGAACGGTCTGTTTGGCAGCACCAGCTGGCTCTACATCATCCTGGTCGGCTTCTTCGTCGGCCTGCTGGGACGCTTCTTCATGCCCGGCAACAACCGCATGGGCTGCCTGCTGACCATCGTGCTGGGCATCATCGGCGCGCTGCTGGCCGGCTGGTTCGGCCAGTACATGGGCTGGTACGCGCCCGGTGAACCGGCCGGCTTCCTCGGCGCGGTGCTGGGTGCGGTCGTCGTGCTGGCGATCCTGCGCCTGTTCAGCGGCCGCCGCTGAGCCGCCCTCTCTTTTCCCATTCTGCCCCCGACGTTGGCGCGCCCGGCGCGCCCGGATATGCCTGCATGACCGAACCCGCCTCTGATCCCCAGCGCAGCGCACAGCGCCTGCAATGGGCCCGTACCCAGCTTGACGACGGCAACACCGTGGTCGAACGCGCCTCGGTCGACGCCGGCATGCGCAGCTACTGGCGCACCACCAGCCATCGCGGCAGCCACATCGTGATGGACGCCCCGCCGGGGCTGGAAGACCCCACGCCGTGGCTGCGCATGCGCGGCCTGCTGCACGATCACGGCCTGCGCGTGCCCGCCCTGCTTGCCCAGGACCTCGACGCCGGCTTCCTGCTGCTGGAAGACCTGGGCGGCCCGACGCTGGCGAAGATCCTCGACGAACGCAATGCCGACGAGTGGTTCAGCCGATCCATCGATCAGCTGCTGCGCCTGCAGGCCATTCCGGTGCCGGCCGATTTCGGCCAGTTCGGCGAAGCGCTGCTGCAGCGTGATGCCGGCCTGTTCGACGAGTGGTTCCTGCAACGCCATCTTGGCCTTGAACTGGACTGCGGCGAGATCGAAGGCCTGCAGCTGGTGCACCGTCGGCTGATGGACAACGCGCTGGGCCAGGCCCAGCTGATGACCCACCGCGACTACATGCCGCGCAACCTGATGCCGGTGGATGGCGGCCCGGCGGTGCTGGATTTCCAGGACCTGGTGCGTGGCCCGATCGCGTACGACGCGGTAAGTCTGTTCAAGGATGCSTTCCTGAGCTGGCCGCTGCAGCGCGTGGACGAATGGCTGGCGCAGTATCACCAGCGCGCACGCGATGCCGGCCTGCCGGTACCCGACCGTGCCACTTTCCTGCGCGATGCCGACTGGATGGGCATCCAGCGCCACGTGAAGATCCTCGGCCTGTTCTGCCGCCTGCGCTATCGCGACAACAAGGGCCACTACCTGGACGATGCGCCGCGCTTCATCACCTACCTCGATGAAGTGCTGCCGCGCTATCGCGAACTGGCGCCCCTGCAGCAGTTGCTGGAAACGCGGATCAAACCGGCACTGGCCGAGTTGGCCGCGCCGATGCGCGTGCAGCGCTGAAGGCCGCATCGATGAAGGCACTGATTTTCGCCGCCGGCCTGGGTGAGCGCATGCGCCCCCTCACCCTGCACACGCCCAAGCCACTGCTGGCGGTGGCCGGCAAACCCCTGATCGCGTGGCATCTGGAGCGGTTGGCTGCGCTCGGCATCCACGACGTGGTGATCAACACCGCGTGGCTCGCCGAGCAGTTCCCGGCCGCATTGGGCGATGGCAGCCAATGGGGCCTGCGCCTGCATTTCATGCACGAAGGCGATACCCCGCTGGAAACCGGTGGCGGCATCCTCAATGCATTGCCGGCGCTGGGGGACGATCCGTTCCTGGTAGTGAACGGCGATATCTGGACCGATTTCGATTTCGCCACGCTGCCGCGTGAACCGGCCGGCCAAGCGCATCTGGTACTGGTCGACAACCCCGCGCAGCACCCCAATGGCGACTACCGGCTGGACGCGCACGGTGTACTGCACCATGACCGCGAAGGCCCGTGCCTGACCTATGCGGGCATCGGCGTCTATCGTCCGTCGATCGTGGCCGATTGGCGTGCGGTGATCGGTGAGGCACCGGGCAGCGAGTGTGTGCCACCGAAGTTTTCGGTGGTGCCGTTGCAGAAGCATTTCATGGCACAGGGGCTGATGACGGGGCAGCACCATCGCGGGCGCTGGACCGATGTCGGGACCGTTGATCGCCTGCATGCGCTGGATGCGGAGTTGACCGCGAACGGCTGAGCCCGTCGTGGTTGGTCGCTTGAATCAAAAGCCGTGCTTGGCCGGGCGGGTGGGCCATGCAGGGGACGCTGCAAGTACGTCCATGTAAGCT
>NZ_JBFTOJ010000112.1:0-13617 GCF_056397905.1 Stenotrophomonas sp. 05L414_2 | reverse complement strand
GCACAGCGCTGGCTGAATGGGGAAGACAGCGCTCGTGCTGAAAGCGATTCCGGTCGTAGACAGCTTTCGTGTCGCGAAACACCATCGGGTGGCAGCAGAAATTCCGGCGCCAAGGACAGGAGTACTTCGATGATTGCGCGCGCGATGGGAGTGATGGGAGTGATCGGTATCGTGCTGGCCTGCAGCGGCTGCACAATGGAATGGGTGAAGATGGATGCGGGAGCGCGATCATTCGGCCCCGCCCACTCGAGTTGCACGGCGCGGGCCGACGATCACTGGCCGGTAAGGAATGAAGTGGCCACGCGCACTGTCTATGAGGACCGCAAGGTGCCCTGCAGGCTTGATGAAGTCTGCGCAATTGATGGCAAGTACAACCTGGTGCCGATGCCGAAAGAGGAGAGCTACATCGTGGACGTCAATGCGTCCGACCGCAGCAGCGAGTTCAGGGCCTGCATGGCCAGTGCCGGCTGGCAGCAGCAGCTCATCTGGTTCAATCGTCGCTAGACGAGGCGGGCACCCCACCCCTCGGAGCAGGAGGGCAGGGCCATCGTGGCCCTGCCGCTCTTACTTCCCCCGCAGGCGGCTGTGTTTGAACCCGTAGAAGAAGTAGATCACGAAGCCGACAAACGTCCACACGCCCATCAGCATCCAGTTGTGCAACGTCATCGCCGACAGCAGCGCCAGGCAGCTGATCACGCCCAGGCTGCAGACCAGCCATGCACCCGGAATGCGGAACGGGCGCGGCAGGTCGGGCTGCGTGCGGCGCAGGATCAGTACGCCGGCGCAGACCGCCGCGAAGGCGATCAGCGTGCCCATCGAGGTCAGCTCGCCGAGGATGTCCAGCGGGAACAGAGCCGCCAGCAGGGCGATGCCGATGCCGGTGATGACGGTGTTGATATGCGGCGTGCGGTACTTCGGGTGGATCTTGGTGAACACCGGCGGCAACAGGCCGTCGCGGCCCATGATCATGAAGATGCGCGGCTGSCCGATGATCATCACCAGCACCACCGACGACAGGCCGATCAACGCACCGATTTCCACCACCACGCGCARCCAGCCCAGCTGCGGRTGCGCGGCCACMGCGGTSACCACCGGCTCRTCGGTGCCCAGCAGCTGGTAGGGCACCAGGCCGGTCATGACCGCSGCCATSGCGATGTACAGCACCGTGCAGATCACCAGCGACAGCATCATGCCGATCGGCATGTCGCGCTGCGGTTTGTGTGATTCCTGCGCGGCCACCGATACCGCTTCGAAGCCGATATAGGCGAAGAACACCATCGCCGCGCCACGCAGCACGCCTTCCATGCCGTACTTGCCGGGGCCTTCGTTGGCCGGGATGAACGGGGTCCAGTTGCTGGTGTCCACGTACTTCCAGCCGACCACGATCACCAGCACGATCAGCCCGGTCTTGAGGATGACCATGGCCATGTTCATCGCCGAGGATTTGCTGATGCCGACGTAGCACAGCCAGGTCAACAGCAGCACCAGGATCGCGGCGGGAATGTTGGCGATGGCGCCGGTGGGCCGCAGCTGCGCATCCAAGGGGGCGCTGACCAGCGCCGCCGGTAGATGGATGTCGAAATGGCTGAGCAGGCTGAGGAAATACCCGGTCCAGCTGACCGCCACGGCCGAGGCGGAGACGCCGTACTCGAGCACCAGCATCCAGCCGATGAACCAGGCCGAGAGCTCGCCGAAGGTGGCGTAGGTATAGGTGTAGGCGCTGCCGGAAACCGGCACCATCGCCGCGAACTCGGCATAGGCCAGGGCGCAGAAGGCGCAGCAGATCGCGGCCAGCACGAACGAGAGCATGATGGCCGGGCCGGCGTGGTTGGCGGCGGCCTGGCCGGTGATGACGAAGATGCCGCCGCCGATCACGGCGCCGATGCCGAGTGCGGTCAGGCCCCAGGGGCCGAGGTGGCGACGCAGGCTCAGGCCGTTGGCGTCTTTATGGGCGGCATGCGGATGCTTGGTGGCCCACAGTTGCTTGAACATGTGTGGTGGTCTTGTGCGATGCGCCCGGTGACCGGGCGCGGGCGGAAATGCTTGCGGATATCGACGAGCCGGCGCAGGGGCTGGCCCGTCGGGAGGATCAGGGCGACTTGGCCAGCTTGCTGTGGCGCATGCCGTAGCCGAAGTAGATCAGCAGGCCCAGCACGGTCCAGCCTACGAACAGGTGCCAATGCACCACGAACGCCTGCCAGAACAGGAACAGGCACGACAGCGCGCCCAGCGGGCAGATCACCCACACCAGCGGCACGCGGAACGGACGGTGCAGCTTCGGGCGGGTGTAGCGCAGGATCAGCACGCCGATGCAGACCGTGGCGAAGGCCAGCAGGGTGCCCATGGATACCAGTTCGCCCAGCACGTTCAGGGGCACCAGGCCGGCCAGCGACGCGGCGATGACGCCGACCACGATCGTGGCCCAGTACGGCGTGCGGAAGCGCTTGTGGACCTTGCCGAACACTTTCGGCAGCAGGCCATCGCGCGAGATGGTGTAGGCGATGCGGGTCTGGCCCATCATCATCACCAGCACCACCGAGGACAGGCCGGCGATCGCGCCGATTTCCACTGCGGTCTTCAGCCAGGACAGGCTCGGGTAGGCTTCCAGCGCGGTGGCCACCGGCTTGTCGGTGCCCAGCAGGTGGTAGGGCAGCATGCCGGTCAGCACCGCGCAGACGATGATGTAGACGATGGTGCACACCGCCAGCGAGCCGAGCAGGCCGATCGGCATGTTGCGCTGCGGGTCCTTGGTTTCACCGGCGGCGGTGGAGACCGCATCGAAGCCGATGTAGGCGAAGAACACGATGGTGGCCGCGCGGAACACGCCGCTCCAGCCGAACTCGCCGGACACGCCGGTGTTTTCCGGGATGAACGGGTGCCAGTTGGCCGGGTCCACGTGGGCCGCGCCGATGCCCACGAACAGGCAGATCACGAAGACCTTGATGGCCACGATGATCGCGTTGACGAACGCGGACTGGGTCACGCCCACGTACAGCAGGCCGGTCACCGCCGCCACGATCAGCACCGCCGGCAGGTTGAACAGCTTGCCGGAGGCGGCGAACTCGTGCCCGTTCCAGGCGATCGGCGCCGCGCTCAGCGCGTCCGGGAACGGCATGTGCAGCGTGGTGGTGATGAAGCTGATCAGGTACGCCGACCAGCCCACCGCGACCGAGGCCGAGGCGAACAGGTACTCCAGCACCAGGCACCAGCCGATGAACCAGGCCATGCCCTCGCCGAGCGTGGCGTAGGAGTAGGAGTAGGCGCTGCCGGAGACCGGCATCATCGCTGCGAACTCGGCGTAGCACAGGCCGGCCAGCGCGCAGGCGATGCCGGCGAACACGAACGACAGCATGACCGCCGGGCCGGCGTGGTTGGCCGCGGCCTGGCCGGTAAGCACGAAAATGCCTGCGCCGATCACCGCACCAATGCCAAGCATGATGAGGTGTTTCGCCGTGAGGGTCCGTTTCAACGTGGCTTCGCCATCCAGGCTGCCTTCGATGGGTTCGCCGGCATCGACGTGCCCGGCCGGTTCGACCGGCTTGACCCTCAACAGAGCTTTCAGCATGCAGTACTTCCTGATGATCGGATTGGGAGGGCCGCCAGTACATTGCCGGCGGCCTGGAATCGTGAAAGCCGTGCGAACGGCCCGCTGTACCTTAGCCAATGCTGAAGGCACCGCACAAGCGCAAACGCAACAATGTACGGCGATAATGGCAGGTATTTTTCCAGGCACCCCGCATTCATGAGCGAAACCACCGAATCCCTTGCCGCACTTGACGATCGCTTGCGCGGCCTGCTGCATGACTATGCGCGCAAAGAACCCGCCCACGACGCCCTTGCTGCCGAATTCAGCACATTGATCGACGATGCGGAAGATGCTTTCCGCCGCGAACGCCTGGCCGGCCACTTCACCGCCAGCTGCTGGCTGGTCAGCGCCGATGGCCAGCGGCTGCTGCTGACCCACCATCGCAAGCTGCAGCGCTGGCTGCAGCTGGGTGGCCACGCCGACGGCGACCGCGATCTGGCCCGGGTAGCGTTGAAGGAAGCCGAGGAGGAATCGGGCCTGAGCGGCCTGGTGCTGGATGATCCGGCCATCTTCGATATCGACAAGCACTGGATTCCCGAGCGCAAGGATGTGCCGGGGCACTGGCACTACGACGTGCGTTTCGTGATCCGTGCGCTGGGCGGAGAGAGTTTCGTGCTCAGCGAAGAGTCGCTGGAGCTGGCCTGGCGACCGGTGGCCGAGGTCGCCAGCGATCCCCAGTCGGACGAATCGATGCAGCGCATGGCGCGCCGTTGGCTGGCGCGCTGAAAGACGCATCCACGCCACGCGTGGATGACGCAATGCCGGACGCATTCCGCCGGGCCACGCCCGGCGACGTACATCTCAATACAGGATGCGGGTGCGCAAGGTGCCCGGAATCGCCGCCAGCTCGTCACGCACCGCGCTGGCCTGCTCCTCGCTGGCGGTGATGTCGATCACCACGTAACCCACCTTCGGGTCGGTGCGCAGGAACTGGCCGTCGATGTTGACGTTGTGCCGCGAGAAGATCTCGTTGACCTTGGACAACACGCCCGGCACGTTCTGGTGGATGTGCAGCAGGCGCAGGCTGTCGGCGTGCTCGGGCAGGGTCACTTCCGGGAAGTTGACCGCCGACAGGGTGCTGCCGTTGTCGCTGTAGCGCACCAGCTTGGCCGCCACTTCGATGCCGATGTTGTCCTGCGCTTCCAGCGTGCTGCCGCCGACGTGCGGGGTCAGGATCACGTTGTCGTGGCGGGTCAGCGGCGATTCGAAGATATCGCCGTTGCCCTTCGGCTCGACCGGGAACACATCCAGTGCAGCGCCACCGATGTGGCCGCTGGCCAGTGCTGCATCCAGCGCATCGATGTCGACCACGGTGCCGCGCGCGGCGTTGATCAGGTGCGCGCCGCGGCGCATCTTCGCCAGCTCGGTGCTGCCGATCATCCACTGCGTGGACGGCGTCTCCGGCACGTGCAGGGTCACGATGTCAGCACGCGCCAGCAGGTCGTCCAGGCTGGCCGCCGCACGGGTATTGCCCAGCGACAGCTTGGTTTCCACATCGTGGAAGATCACCTGCATGCCCAGCGATTCGGCCAGTACGCCGACCTGGGTGCCGATGTGACCGTAGCCGATGATGCCCAGGACCTTGCCGCGCACCTCATGGCTGCCGCTGGCCGATTTSGACCAKCCGCCGCGATGGCATTCGGCRTTCTTCTGCGGGATGCCGCGGGTSAGCATGATCGCTTCGGCGATCACCAGYTCGGCCACGCTGCGGGTATTGGAGTAGGGCGCGTTGAATACCGGAATGCCGGCCAGCTCGGCCGCATCCAGGTCGACCTGGTTGGTGCCGATGCAGAAACAGCCGACCGCGATCAGGCGCTTGGCCTCGGCCAGCACCTCGGCACTGAGCTGGGTGCGCGAGCGGATGCCGACGATGTGGGCTTCGGCGATGCGCGCCTTCAGTTCGTCCTCGGGAAGCGCCTTGGTGTGCGCCTCGATCTGGCTGTAGCCGGCGGCGCTGAACACCTCCACGGCGGTCTGGCTGACCCCCTCCAGCAACAGCACGCGGATATCCTGCTTCGGGAACGAGGTCTTCTTCGGCGACATGGGGCGGCACGGCCAGTGGGACAGGGGCTGACCACTATGCCAGATCGCAACGCCCATGGTGCAGTGCGCAATTGGTTGCAACTGCGGCTATTGAAGGCTCTGCAGGGCTGGACGCTGGGCCCGGCCACTGGCACGCTTGCCCGTTCTTCACGCCCCGCGCTGGACCGTCATGACCGATTCCCGCATCGCCTCGTTGCAGCAGGCCTGTCCCGGCCTGAAGCTGAAGACCGACCCTGCTGACCTGGAGCATTACGGCCGCGACTGGACCCGGCGCTGGACACCGGCGCCGCTGGCGATCGCGTTGCCGGCCACGGTTGAAGAAGTGCAGGCGGTAATGCGCTGGACCGCGGCCGAGGGCGTGGCGGTGGTTCCCTCCGGCGGTCGCACCGGCCTTTCCGGCGGTGCGGTAGCGGCCAATGGCGAGCTGGTGCTGAGCCTGGAGCGGATGAACAAGGCGCTGGACTACGATGCGGTCGACCGCACCCTGGTGGTGCAGGCCGGCATGCCGCTGGAGGCGCTGCACAACGCGGCCCTTGAACATGGCCTCATCTATCCGGTGGACTTCGCGGCGCGCGGGTCGTGCTCGATCGGCGGCAACATCGCCACCAATGCCGGTGGCATCCGGGTGATCCGCTACGGCAATACCCGTGAATGGATCGCCGGACTGAAAGTGGTTACCGCCACGGGCGAACTGCTCGAGCTCAACAAGGGCCTGATCAAGAACTCCAGCGGCTACGATTTCCGCCAGCTGCTGATCGGATCGGAGGGCACGCTGGGCGTGATCGTCGAGGCCACGGTGAAACTGACCGACCCGCCGCCGGCCAGCAACGTGATGCTGCTGGCGCTGCCCAGCTTCGACGTGCTGATGCAGGTGTTCGCCGCCTTCCGTGCGCGGCTGCAGCTGCAGGCCTTTGAATTCTTCACCGACCGGGCGCTGGAACATGTTCTGGCCCATGGTGCGCAGGCACCGTTCGATGAAGTGCATCCCTATTACGTGGTGACCGAGTTTGCTGCCGGTGACGAGGCGCAGGAGGCGGCGGCGATGGCGGCCTTCGAGGACTGCATGGGCAACGGCTGGGTCAGCGACGGCGTGATCAGTGCCAGCGATGCCCAGGCGGCGCACCTGTGGCGCCTGCGCGAGGGCATCACCGAGGCGCTGGCACGTTACAAGCCCTACAAGAACGATGTCTCGGTGCGGATCTCGTCGATGCCGGCGTTCCTGGCCGAGACCCAGGCGCTGATCGGCGAGGCCTACCCGCACTTCGACGTAGTCTGGTTCGGCCACATCGGCGACGGCAACCTGCACATCAACGTGCTCAAGCCGGACGGCACCAGCGACGCGGACTTCGTAAGCCAGTGCGAGCATGTCACCAAGCTGCTGGCGCAGGTGCTGGCGCGCTTCAATGGCAGCATTTCGGCCGAGCACGGTATCGGCCTGGTCAAGAAGGGCTACCTGGACAGCACGCGTGGACCGGCCGAGATCGCGCTGATGAAGGCGGTCAAGCGCGCATTCGATCCCGAAGGGCGGCTGAATCCCGGCAAATTGTTCGACCTTTGACACAGGCAAAGTCTTCACCCAGCCGTTACGCTCCACCCACCCAATCGATGAACTCCCCGACCATGATCCGTCCGTTCCTGCTGCTTGCCCTGTTGTCCCTGCCGCTGGCCGGCGTCGCTTCGAGTTTTGCCGGCACCTCGGCCGGTTCGGCGACGGGCGCCTCTTCGGGTTCCTCGGGCAGCAGTTCCGGCGATGACAAGGTGGTGCTGGCTGCCCGCGATGATGCGGCTGCGTTTGTCGCCAGCGATGGCCAGATCCGTGGCGCGCGCCTGCAGGCGGCACTGGTGCACCTGCGTGAGCAGGATGCAGCTGCGCAGCAGCAGAGCGACCTGCAGCTGGCACGCGCCCTGCTGGCGCGTTGATCCAGCGCCCGGGTAGTGCCGGCCGCTGGCCGGCAACCTCATGACACCTGCGTGGAACGCTGCCGGGCATGGCCCAACGCGACGGAGGCGGATGGGCTGGCTCGCTGCGTTGGCGTGGCTGGTCATTCCAACAGCCCATGCCGCCGACCGCCTGCAGCTGGACCCGGCCGGGCTGAGCCCGGCGCAGCAGCAGGTCGCAATGCAGACACTGGCTGATGTGCAGTCGTTGCTGCCCGACGGCCTGCTGCGTGCCTTGCCCACGCAGGTGCAGGTCGGCTGGCGTGACGACCTGCCCGCCAACGTGCATGGCCGTGCCTTCGCCGGGGGCATCGCGCTGCGCCGCGATCTGCTGGACGACGATGTAGCCGGTGCCCGACGCGCCCGGCGCAGTGCGCTGGTGCACGAACTGACCCATGTTGCCGACCGCGCGGGGGCGCACTGGTCACGCAGCGCCCGTTGGCGTGACCTTGCAGGTTGGCAGCGCAAGCCCTGGCATCTGGGCCGCGGTGACAACGCCTTCCGCGACCGCAGTCCCGATGCCTACGAACTGACCGACCCGGCCGAGTACCTGGCGGTGAACGCCGAGCACTTCGTGCTCGATGCAGAGTTCGCCTGCCGCCGTCCGGCCTTGGCGCAGTGGTACCAGGCGCATTTCGGTACGCCGCCCTCACTGCCCGCGCCGCACTGTGCGGGCACCGTTCCGCTGCTGCAGGCCGATGCGGAAGAGGGCGCTGCATCGCTGCTCGCACTGGACCCGGCGCGGGTGTATGCCGTGGACTACCTGTTCGCCGAAGGCAGTGCGCAGCCGATGAGCCGCTGGGGCCACAGCATGCTGCGGCTGGTGATCTGCCGTCCTGGACGCGCACCGGGCCCGGACTGCAGGCTGGACCTGGAGCATCATCGGGTGCTGTCCTTCCGCGCCTTCGTTGGCGACGTGCAGATCTCCAACTGGCGCGGGCTGACCGGTGGTTATCCTTCGCGCCTGTTCGTGCTGCCACTGCAGCAGGTGGTGGACGAATACACCAAGGTCGAACTGCGCGGACTGGCCTCGCTGCCGCTGCAGCTGGACAGCAGCGAGATCGCCAGCCTGCTCGAGCGCACCGCCCAGGTGCACTGGAGCTATGACGGTCGCTATTACTTCGTCAGCAACAACTGCGCGGTGGAGACGGCGAAGCTGCTGCAGGCCGGTGTTCCGCGCCTGGGAGAAGCCGGCCTGGCACAGTTGAGCCCGCGCGGGCTGCGCCGCCGCCTGGCGCGGCTGCACGCACTGGACGAGCAGGTGCTGGCCGATCCCGCGCAGGCCCTGGCGCAGGGCTACTACTTTGCTTCTGCGCGCGACCACTACCAGCAGTTGTTCGCGGTTGCCGCCACGCAGATGGCGCTGCCGGCGCGCGATGTGCGCGCATGGCTGGCGCTGCCGGCGCAACAGCGCGCACCGTGGTTGCTGCGTGGTGATGTACGTGCCAGTGCCGGCCTGTTGCTGCTGGAACAGGCGGCGCAGCGGCGCGCGGAGCTGCGTGCGCGCGATGCACTGAAGCGACGGTTGCTGGCCAACCCGGACAGCAGCGCTACCCGCTCGCTGCGCGCGTTGCTGGAACAGAGCGGGCAGTGGTTGCGGCCGGGCCAGTTGCTGGCCGACGCTGGCTACGGCCTGCCGCAGGCGGACGAACAGGCGGAGGTGGCACGGGCAGCGGCCGCTGCCAGCGTACAGGCGGTACCCGCCTGGCAGGCGCTGCGCGTGCAGCTGCGCGCGCAGTTGCCGTCATCACAGCAGCGCGAGCTGGATGACATCGACCGCAATCTCGCTGTGTTGGGTGCGCACGTGCGTGAGCAGGCGGCCGCAGTGCCGCCTACTGGCGCGGCAGCTCGATGATGAAACGACTGCCGCCGCTGGTGCCCGGGGTGCAGTAGACCTGGCCGCCGTGCGCATCGGCGATGGCCTTGACCACCGCCAGGCCGAGGCCACTGCCACCGCCCAGGCGTGATCGTGAGCCGTCACCGCGCATGAATGGATTGAAGATGTCCGCGTGCAGGGCCGGGTCGATGCCAGGGCCTTCGTCTTCGATCGCCACCTGCACATGGGCCACGGTGTCATGCACGGCGATGCGTACCTTGCCCGGGTTGGCATAGCGGCGCGCGTTTTCCAACAAGGCCAGCAGCGCCTGCCGCAACCGCGTCGGGTCGCAATGGGCGGGGTGCTCCTCGCGGCTGGTTTCCAGCTCCAGCACGAAGCCGGCGCTGCGGAACGCGGGATCCACCAGGGTCATCACCGAATGCACCTCGGCCACCACATCGGTACGGGCGCGGCGCACGTCGAGGCGGGCGTTGTCGGCCAGGCTCAACACCCGCAGGTCCTCGATCAGCCGTGACAGGCCCTCGACCTGCGCGAGCAGGCTGCGGAACTGCGACTCATCGGGCTGGAACACGCCTTCGGCCAGGCCCTGCAGGCGGCCGCGCAGGATCGTCACCGGCGTGCGCAGTTCGTGGGCGATGGCCGCGTRCCACATCACCCGTTCGCTTTCCATATGCTGCAGGCGGCGTGCCATTGCGTTGAAATCGTCCACCAGCGCTGCGACCTCGCCGGGCGAGTTGGCCTCGGCCGTGGCGCGCGCGCCGAGATCGCCGCCAGCCAGCGCACGCACGCTGTCCACCAGTGAATTGAGCGGCGACAGGATGCGGTGGGCCAGTCGGAACGAGGCAGCGATCGCCAGCGCCAGACCGGTCAGGATCACCCCGACCATCCAGGCCAGCTCCGGTCCGCTTGGCAGCCAACCTTCCGGCTCTTCGGCGCTGGCCGGGAAGAACTCGATCAGTACGGCGTACAGCAGCCACGAAGAGAGGATCACCATCACGATGACGCCAACGACCATCAGCGACATCGATACGATGATGTGCCGGCTGAGCCCGGAGCGGCGCATCAGCGGTCGGCCATCAATCGGTAGCCGACACCGCGCACGCTGGCCGGAATCTGGGTGAGACCCACTTCGTCCAGCTTGCGCCGCAGCTTGCTGACATGGCTGTCCACGGTGCGCTCCAGTGCTTCGCTTTCCGGCAGGCATTCGTGCATCAGTTCGCTGCGGCTGAAGATCCGTGACGGGGCCAATGCCATGCAATGCAGCAGCTTGAACTCGGTCAGGGTCAGCAGCAGCTCGTGGCTGTAGCCGTCGCCCTCCACATGCACCGCGTGGGTGGCGGTGTCGATCAGCAGCGGGCCCACGCGCAGGGCGCTGGGCGCATCCGCCCGCGGGCTGCGCAGCGTACGCCGCAGTACTGCACGCACGCGTGCCGCCACTTCTGCCGGGTTGAACGGCTTGACCACATAGTCATCGGCACCCATCCGCAATGCGGTCAGCTTGTCCAGATCCTGGTCCAGCGCGGTCAGCATGATCACCGGCGTTTCACCGCGCTGGCGCAGCTGGGTCAGCACGCTCCAGCCATCCAGTCGCGGCAGCTGCACGTCCAGCAGCACAAGGTCCGGGCGCATGCTGCGATGCATGTCCAGGGCGATCTGGCCATCGGCCGCACGCAGGGTGCGCAGGCCCTCGCGTTCAAGGTAGGCAGCAAGGATGTCGGCGATCTCGGCTTCGTCCTCGACGATCAGGACCAGCGCCGCGAGGGCAGGGGAGGCATGCATGGCAAGGCGAGGCCGGAAGGTGCTTGTCCTCCATCGTATCTCCACAGTTCCTCCATCGAAACCCCATCATCGCCACGCACACTGCGCGCTTCATGATTCCTCAGCCGCGTCTGCGGCACTGTGCACAGCAATGAGAACCTTCAGGACTCCGGTCGCGCTGGTCGCGGCCTTCGCCTTGGCCATGACGGCCTGCTCCCGCCCCGAACCCACCGTCGAAGCCGTGCCGCGTGTCAGCGTGGTCACCGTTGGCCCGCAGGTGGTGCAGCGCGATGATGAACTACCCGGTCGGGTGGCGGCGGTGCGCACCGCGCAGATCCGTGCGCAGGTCGGCGGCATCGTGCAGCGCCGGATGTTCGAGCAGGGCGCGGAGGTGCATGCCGGAGAGCCTCTGTTCCAGATCGACCCGGCGGCGTTCCGCGCCGACGTCGATTCGGCACTGGCTGCCCTGCAGCGCAGCGAGGCGGCACTGGGTCGCAGCCGGGTGCAGTCACAGCGGCTGCAGGCATTGGCGGCCGCACAGGCGGTCAGCCAGCAGCATCGCGACGATGCCAGTGCCGAGCATGAGCAGGCCCGGGCAGCGGTCAACGAGGCGCGCGCGATCCTTGCGCGACGCCAGCTCGACCTGCGCTACGCCACGGTCAGTGCACCGATCGATGGCCGCATCGATCAGGCGCTGGTGACCGAAGGCGCGCTGGTCGGCGTCGCCGATGCCGAGCCGATGGCGGTGGTGCAGCAGATCGACCAGGTCTACGTGGACGTGCGCCAGCCTGCTTCGCAGCTGCAGTCCCTGCAGCGCAGCGCGGTGGACGGCGAGTTGCCGGTGACGATCATCGGCGCGGCGGGTACGCCGCTGCCCGAGCGCGGCCGGCTGCTGTTCTCCGGTGTCAATGTCGATGCTCGCACCGGCGATGTGATCCTGCGCATCCTGGTCGACAACCCGGAGCGGCAGTTGCTGCCGGGCATGTACGTGCGTGCGCGGGTGCCCCGTGGTGCGCCGGCCAGCGCGTTGCTGCTGCCGCAGCAGGCAGTGCTCCGCAGCGCCGGTGGCCAGGCCTATGCCTGGGTCATCGCCGCCGATGGCAAGGCGGTGATCCGCACGCTGGAGGTGGACGGCAGCGTCAACCGGCAATGGCTGGTGCGGCACGGCCTGAAGGCCGGCGAGAAGGTGGTGGTGGAAGGCCAGGAGCGCCTGCAGGAAGGCGTACTGGTCGATCCGCGCGACTGGCAGGTGCCGGTCGCCAGTGCCAGCGCACCGCCGACATCCGMAMGCCAGGGCTGAGCCCTTCCAGGAACCTACGACATGGCYCGTTTCTTCATCGATCGCCCGGTATTTGCCTGGGTGCTGGCGATCTTCGTCATCCTGGCCGGCGTGCTGGCCATTCCGCGGCTGGCGGTCGAGCGCTACCCGGCGGTCGCACCGCCCAGCGTCAGCATCTATGCCAGCTATCCCGGCGCCAGCCCGCAGACATTGAATGATGCGGTGGTTGGCCTGATCGAGCGCGAGCTGTCCAGCGTCAAGCACCTGCTGTACTTCGAATCGTCGGTGGACACCTCCGGTGAAGCGTCGATCACCGCCACCTTCAAGCCCGGCACCGACCCTGAGCTGGCGCAGGTAGACGTGCAGAACCGGATCAAGGCGATCGAGCCGCGCCTGCCGCGCAGCGTGCGCCAGAACGGCCTGTTCGTGGAGGCGGCCGACTCCGGGTTCCTGATGCTGGTGGGCCTGCGCTCACCCGATGGCAGTGTCAGCGAAGCGGCGCTGGGCGATTTCATGGCGCGCAACATCATCGAGGAGCTGCGRCGCATCGACGGCGTCGGCCGCGTGCAGCTGTTCGGTGCCGAACAGGCGATGCGGATCTGGCTGGACCCGACCCGCCTGACCGGCTACGGCCTGACCATGGGCGATGTCGCCAGCGCGATCGAGCAGCAGAACCTGGAGATCTCGCCGGGCCGCATCGGCGATTCGCCCGGTGTTCCCGGCCAGCGCATCACCGTGCCCTTGAGTGCCGAAGGCCAGCTGTCCACGCCCGGGCAGTTCGCGGCGATCGTGCTGCGCGCCGGTGCCGATGGTTCGCGGGTGCTGCTGGGCGACGTTGCCCGGGTCGAACTGGGCGCGCAGAGCTATGCCTGGGGCACGCGCGAAGATGGCTATCCGGCGACGGCCGCCGGCGTGCAGCTGCGCCCCGGTGCGAATGCGGTGCGTACTGCCACGGCGGTGCGCGAACGCATGGCCGACCTGCAGCCGCTGCTGCCGCAGGGTGTCGAATCCAGCATTCCGTTCGATACCGCGCCCTTCGTGAAAGTATCGATCCAGAAGGTGCTGCAGACCCTGATCGAGGCGATGCTGCTGGTGTTTGCAGTGATGTACCTGTTCCTGCAGAACTGGCGCTATACGCTGATCCCCGCCCTGGTCGCGCCGATCGCGCTGCTGGGC
>NZ_JBFTOJ010000111.1:0-13753 GCF_056397905.1 Stenotrophomonas sp. 05L414_2 | reverse complement strand
GGCAGGAATCGGTATCCAGCCGCCGTTCGGCATCGGCAGAAAGTGGAACGCAGGCTGTACGCATGGGAGCTCAGGTGGCGGGCATGCGCGCAAGTATCACGCATGCAGCGCTTTCGTCACGACGAAGGGCGTAGTGTCGGCGAGGTCGGACGGTTCTGTCCGCATCGATTTCCCAACAGATGGAGACCACAGATGATTGATTACCGACTCAACGGAAAAACCGCGATCGTCACCGGCGGTGTATCCGGTATCGGCCTGGCGGTAGCGGAAACGCTCGCTGAATCGGGCGCGCGCATTTCGGTGTGGGACCTGAAGCAGGATGCGGTGGATGCCACGGTGGCCACGCTGCGCAACCAGGGGGCCGAGGCCATCGGTGTCGCGTTGGATGTCACCGACGAGGCGGCGGTGGAAGCGGCGGTGCAGCGCACGGTGAAGGAACTGGGCGGYGTGCATGTCGCAGTGAATAACGCTGGCATCGGCGGGCCAGCGGCAAGCAGCGGCGACTACCCCATTGATGGCTGGAAGCGCGTGGTCGATGTGAACCTGACCAGCGTGTTCCTGTGCCAGCGGGCGCAGATCCAGGCGATGCGCACGGCGGGCAGCGGCGGCAGCATCATCAACATGGCCTCCATCCTGGGCCAGGTCGGGTATGCCGGTTCGACCGCCTACGCGGCCGCCAAGCACGGTGTGGTCGGCCTGACCCAGACGGCTGCATGGGAGCACGCTGCCGATGGCATCCGCATCAATGCGGTGGGCCCGGGCTTCATCAACACGCCGTTGCTGGAAAAGATGGACGCCAAAGTGCGTGCCACCCTGGAGGGCCGGCATGCACTCAAGCGCTTGGGAACGCCGCAGGAAGTGGCCGCGCTGGTCGCCTGGCTGGCCAGCGACGATGCCTCGTTCGCGACGGGTGCCTACTACGCCATCGACGGTGGTTATCTGGCGCAGTAGTGCCGGCCGCTGGCCGGCAACTCCCGTTGCATGAAACAAGGCGGCATCGCCCGGTGAAGAGGGCGTGCCATCGCCTTYACCCCCGTCCCACGRCCGCCGGGCAACGCTCCGGGAAACTTCCGGAGCCTCCCCATGGAACTTACCCAGGACATGTCCATTCTGCTGCGCGTGGCCGCCGCCATGGTATTTGGCGGCGTGCTGGGCGTTGAACGTGAGATGGGCAAGCACGCTGCCGGCCTGCGCACGCACATGCTGATTGCCGGTGCCGCTGCGCTGATCGTCGGCCTCGGTGATTCGGTGGCCGAACACTTCCAGCAGGAACGCTACCGCGATCTGCTGCAGGTCGACCCGGTGCGATTGATCGAAGCGGTGGTGGCCTGCGTGGGCTTCGTTGCCGCCGGCACCATCCTGCGCGGCAATCGCGAAGACCAGGTCAGCGGGCTCACCACGGCCAGTTCGCTGGTGATGGCCGCGGCCATCGGTATTGTCGTGGGCATCGGCAAGTACGTGATCGCGCTCGGTGTCAGCGTACTGTGCGTGCTGGTGCTGGCGTTGATACGGCGGGTGGAAAAGAAGTTGTAATCGCCAAATGGTACTACCAATAATTCCGTATAGCCCTATGGTCTAATAGGCTGTCGGCAGGATTGGAGGTTCAATTCGCGCCTGTGGCCCGATTGTTGGTCAATGTGGTACGACCAATATATGGCGGGCCCGACGCCCCCACCCGGTGGGGAACCTCCTGTTCCTGTCGAGAGCCCTATGCAGCCCTGGCAACACGTGTACGACCCCGCCGGCAACCTGTGGTTGTCGAGCCTGATCGCGCTGCTGCCGATCGCCTTCTTCTTCATCGCCCTGGCCGTGCTGCGCATGAAGGGCTGGATCGCCGGCACCATCACGGTGGCCATCGCCCTTGCCGTGGCGCTGCTGTTCTATCGCATGCCGGTGGCGCAGGCGCTGGGCGCGGCCGGCTTCGGCTTCGTCTATGGCCTGTGGCCGATCGCCTGGATCATCATCGGCGCGGTGTTCCTGTACAAGGTTTCGGTCAAGACCGGCCAGTTCGACATCATCCGTGCCTCGATCCTGTCGGTCACCGAGGACCAGCGATTGCAGATGCTGATGGTCGGCTTTGCCTTCGGCGCCTTCCTGGAAGGTGCAGCCGGGTTTGGTGCGCCGGTGGCAATCACCGCCGCGCTGCTGGTCGGGCTGGGCTTCAAGCCGCTGTATGCGGCCGGCCTGTGCCTGATCGTCAACACCGCGCCGGTGGCGTTCGGCGCGATGGGCATCCCGATCATCGTGGCGGGGCAGGTGACCGGCCTGGATGCCTTCGAGATCGGCCAGATGGCCGGCCGCCAGCTGCCGTTCCTGACTGTCATCGTGCTGTTCTGGATCATGGCGATCATGGACGGCTGGCGCGGCATCAAGGAAACCTGGCCGGCGGTGCTGGTGGCAGGCGGTTCGTTCGCCATCGCCCAGTACCTGACCTCCAACTTCATCGGCCCGGAACTGCCGGACATCACCGCCTCGCTGGCGTCGCTGGTCTGCCTGACCCTGTTCCTGCGCCGCTGGAAGCCGGTACGGATCTTCCGCTTCGATACCGAAACCAGCGCTGAGGCGGCCGCACAGGCAATGGAGGCGCCGCGCCACAGCGTCGGCCAGATCGCCAAGGCGTGGTCGCCATTCCTGATCCTCACTGCGATGGTCACCGTGTGGAGCATCAAGCCGTTCAAGTCGCTGTTCGCAGCCGGTGGCCCGCTTGAAGGCTGGGTACTGAAGATTCCGGTGCCGGGCCTGGACCAGATGGTGCAGAAGATGCCGCCGATCGTCGATGCGCCGCTGAGCTATGAGGCGGTGTACAAGTTCGACTGGTTCTCGGCCACGGGTACCTCGATCATCCTTGCCGCAATCATTGCGATCATCGCCCTGCGCATGCCGGCGCGTTCGGCGCTGCAGACCTTCGCTGAAACCGTGCGCGAACTGCGCATGCCGATCTTTTCGATCGGCATGGTGCTGGCGTTCGCCTTCATCGCCAACTATTCGGGGCTGTCGGCAACGCTGGCGCTGGCACTGGCGCACACCGGCAAGGCGTTCCCGTTCTTCTCGCCGTTCCTGGGCTGGCTGGGCGTGTTCCTGACCGGTTCGGATACCTCGTCCAATGCACTGTTCTCGGCGCTGCAGGCGACCACCGCCCAGCAGATCGGCGTGTCCGACGTGCTGCTGGTAGCGGCCAACACCASTGGYGGCGTSACCGGCAAGATGATCTCGCCGCAGTCCATTGCCATTGCCTGCGCGGCGGTGGGCCTGGCCGGCAAGGAGTCGGACCTGTTCCGCTTCACCGTCAAGCACAGCCTGATCTTCACCACGATGGTCGGCCTGATCACCCTAGCCCAGGCCTACTGGYTGACCTGGATGATTCCCTGAGCCATGCAGTACAGGCCGACCAACAGCGGCGTGCTTCGGGCCACAATGGCGCCATGAGCACACAACGGGTTTCGGACAAGGTGGCCGCGCAGCTGCGTGCGCTGGTGCAGGAACAGCAGTTGCAGCCGGGCGACAGGCTGCCGGCCGAGCGCACGCTGGCCGTTCAGCTGGGGGTTTCGCGCACCGCGCTGCGCGAGGCCATCGCGCAATTGTCCAGCCATGGTCTGCTGACCGCGCGGGTAGGCGGTGGCACTTACGTGAGCGAGCCCGCCGCACGTGCGCGGCAGGCGCTGGATGAACCGCTGGTGCCGTACCTGCCGCTGTTCCAGGGGGACCCGGAATACCGCTTCGATGTGCTGGAAATCCGCCACGCGCTGGAAGGCGCCACGGCCTGGCACGCCGCGCTGCGCGCCACCGACGAGGACCGCGCGCGCATCGCCCAGGCGTTCCAGACCATGATGGATGCGCATGGCAAGGACGACCCCGCCGGTGAGGCGCAGGCCGATGCGGCCTTCCACCTGTCCATCGCCGAGGCCTCGCACAACCTGGTATTGCTGCAGGTGATGCGCGGCCTGTTCGAACTGCTGCAGACCAATATCTCGCAGAGCCGCGAAAAGCTCTACACCTCGGCCAGGACCTTCTCGCCGCTGTCCGACCAGCATCGCGAAATGATGGATGCGGTGCTGGCCGGCGACCCCGAACGCGCGCGCGCCGCCGCGCATGCCCACCTCGAGTTCGTGCACACCACGCTGCGCACCCTCGATGACAACGAAGCCCGGCGTGCACGGGCTTCGCGTCTACCTTCCCCACACGGTTGACCCCATGATCATCTCCGCCTCCACCGATTACCGTGCCGCAGCCGAACGCCGGCTGCCGCCGTTCCTGTTCCACTACATCGATGGTGGCGCGTATGCCGAGCACACGCTGAAGCGCAACGTGTCCGATCTGTCCGACATCGCGCTGCGCCAGCGCGTCCTGCGCAACATGTCCGACCTGAGCCTGGAAACCGAGCTGTTCGGCGAGAAGCTGGCGATGCCGGTGGCACTGGCACCGGTCGGCCTGACCGGCATGTATGCCCGTCGCGGCGAAGTGCAGGCCGYGCGTGCAGCCGACAGCCGCGGCATTCCGTTCACGCTTTCCACGGTGTCGGTGTGCCCGATCGAAGAAGTCTCCCCGGCGATCCAGCGCCCGATGTGGTTCCAGCTGTACGTGCTGCGCGATCGCGGCTTCATGCGCAATGCGCTGGAGCGCGCGCAGGCGGCCGGTGTGACCACTCTGGTATTCACTGTCGACATGCCGGTGCCGGGCGCGCGCTATCGCGACGCACACTCGGGCATGAGTGGTCCGAACGCTGCAATGCGCCGCATCGGCCAGGCCATCACCCATCCGCGCTGGGCGTGGGACGTGGGCTTGCGCGGACGCCCGCATGACCTCGGCAACATCTCCACCTACCGTGGCAACCCAACGGGCCTGGCGGACTACATCGGCTGGCTGGGCAGCAACTTCGATCCGTCCATTTCGTGGAAGGACCTGGAGTGGATCCGTGAGTTCTGGAAAGGCCCGATGGTGATCAAGGGCATCCTCGACCCGGACGATGCGCGTGATGCGGTCGCGTTCGGCGCCGAYGGCATCGTGGTCTCSAACCAYGGCGGCCGCCAGCTCGACGGCGTGCTGTCCACCGCACGGGCGTTGCCGGCCATCGCCGACGCCGTGCAGGGTGACCTGAAGATCCTCGCCGATTCGGGCATCCGCACCGGCCTGGACGTGGTGCGCATGCTGGCGCTGGGCGCCGACACCGTGCTGCTGGGCCGCGCGTTTGTCTACGCTCTTGCCGCGCAGGGCGAGGCCGGCGTGGCCAACCTGCTGGACCTGATCGCCAAGGAAATGCGCGTGGCGATGACCCTGACCGGCGCGCATCGCATTGCCGACATCGGCCGTGATTCGCTGGTGCGCCTGCCATGAGTGATCGCAATACGGTGCTGGAACAGTTGCGTGCCGCGGTGGGGAACCGCCACGTACTGACCGGCGACAAGGCCACCCGTCGCTTCCGTCGCGGCTATCGCTTCGGTGATGGCCCGGTACTGGCGGTGGTGCGCCCGGGCACGCTGCTGCAACTGTGGAACGTGCTGCAGGCCGCGGTGCAGGGCGGGGCCGCGATCATCCTGCAGGCGGCCAATACCGGCCTGACCGGCGGTTCCACCCCGGACGGCGACGACTACGGCCGGCCGATCGTGCTRGTCAGCACCCTGCGCCTGACCGGCATCCAGCTGTTGAATGAAGGCCGCCAGGTGCTGTGCCTGCCCGGCGCGACGCTGGACCGGCTGGAGCAGACGCTGGCGCCACTGGGCCGCGAGCCGCACTCGGTGATCGGCTCGTCGTGCATCGGCGCCTCGGTGCTGGGCGGCATCTGCAACAACTCCGGTGGCGCGCTGGTGCGCCGCGGCCCGGCCTATACCGAACTGGCGCTGTATGCGCAGGTCGACGCGCGGGGTGAACTGCAACTGGTCAACCATCTGGGCATCGCGCTGGGCGACACGCCCGAGCAGATCCTGCAACGCCTGCAGAGCGGTGACTACAGCGCTGCCGATGTCAGCGACGGTGATGGCCGTGCCGCCTCCGATCCGCGTTATGCCGAGGAAGTGCGCAAGGTCGATGCCGATACCCCGGCACGCTTCAACGCCGACCCCAGCCGCCATTTCGAGGCGGCCGGATCTGCCGGCAAGCTGGCGGTGTTCGCCGTGCGCCTGGATACCTTCGAGAAGGAGGCCGCCGAGGTCTTCTATATCGGCAGCAACCGCACCGACAGCCTGACCGCGATCCGCCGCCAGCTGCTGACCGGCTTCGAGCGCCTGCCCATCGCCGGCGAGTACATCCACCGGGATGCCTATGACATCGGCGAGCGCTACGGCAAGGACAGTTTCCTGCTGATCGACAAGCTCGGTACCGCGCGCGTTCCGGCCGCATTCGCACTGAAGAGCCGGGTTGATGGCTGGTTCGAACGGCTGGGCCTGCGCGGTGTCACCGACCGGATGATGCAGGCGCTGACCGGCCTGTTGCCATCGCACCTGCCCAAGCGCATGGGCGAGTTCCGCCAGCGTTACGAGCATCATCTGCTGCTGAAAGTGTCCGCACAGGATGCGGCTGCCACCGAGGCCTGGCTGCGCGGCTTCTTCAACGACCACGAAGGCGGCTACTTCCATTGCACGGCGGACGAAGGACGCAAGGCCTTCCTGCATCGTTTCGCGGTGGCCGGTGCGGCGGTGCGCTACCGCGAAGTGCACCGCCGGCAGGTGCAGGACATCGTCGCGCTGGACATTGCGCTGCGCCGCGATGACGCCGACTGGTTCGAGCAGCTGCCGGCCGATATCGATGGGCGCCTGCTGCACAAGCTGTACTACGGCCATTTCCTGTGCCATGTGTTCCACCAGGACTACATCGCGCGCAAGGGTGAAGATCCGATGGCCATCGAGCATGCGATGTGGGCGTTGCTGGACCAGCGCGGCGCGGAATACCCGGCCGAGCACAACGTCGGCCACCTGTATCCGGCCAAGCCGGCGCTGGCCGGCTTCTACCGCACGCTGGACCCGAGCAATACCTTCAACCCCGGCATCGGCCAGACGTCGAAGGCGAGAGGTTGGGGCAGCTGCGACTGCGACGGGCATTGAGCCGCAACGTGGCGCCTGCGCTACCATCGGCCCCTCGCAAGGACGTGCCGGTGCGCACAGGATGATCATGGTTTCCACGCGCATGGCTTACGCGCTGCTGTCTGTACTGCTGCTGGCATCGTCGTTGCCTGCAGCGGCGGACGTTGCGCCCGTTCAACGGGACGCGGCAGGCAACCGGCTGGAGACGCTGCTGCTGCAGGGCGGGCAGGGACCGGACGGCCCGGAGCGCTACTGCACTGCTGATGGCCAGTGGTGCGTGCAGGCGCTGCCTTCAGCGGGCGAAGACCAGCCGGCCTCGCTGGAAGTTGCCGAGCGCGCGGATGCTGAAGGCGAGCCGCAGATGCGCTACGTGCCCATCGACGTGGTTGACGATGGCGACCTGCGGGTCTGGCCCTTCATCGTGCGCCTGGCGCCCGGCGCCGGGGCAGGCCAGGCCGTGGCCGATCCACAACAGGCCGCATTGCAGAACGTGCTCGTCGGCGGTCTGGTGGAGGCCCGTGCGATGTATTCCGGCGGCGGTGCCAGCGCATCGACCCTGCACCTGGCGCGCATCCGTCATCTCGACGATGGCATCCAGGTGGACGCCGACGTGCTGTCCGTTGCGTGGTCGGCCAACAAGATGATCCGGGCCTGTTTCAGCGAGCGCGATTTTGATCAGCGCGCCGGCGCCTGCCATGACGAGTACAGCTTCGATGCGGAACTTGCGCTGGCAGCCGAAGCGCAGGACATGCCCGTACTGCGCTACCAGACCGGGGCCACCAACTATCCGGCCGGGGTATCACCGCARCGGGACTCGCTGGCCAAGGGGCGGTTGACGAAGAAGGACCTGCGCACCGAACAGGATGCGCAATGCAGCTACACGCGCGCCTTCCGCTTCACGTCAGGGGCATACCAGCCGGACCAGCCGCTGCCGGAGTGCTCGGCCTACACCGAGCCCTGAGCCATGGAGCCGGACGCATGCCCGGCTCTGAGCAACGGCCGTGACGCGCTTACTCGCAGCGGGTGGCGGTGATGATGTTGTCCTTGTCCACGAACACGCGCAGGCGGTCCTGGCGGATGTCCTTGGTGGTGATGGTGGCCGGGCCGATGGGGTTGACCATGCCGGCGCCGCTTTCGCTGGACAGGCGGCGGATGTTCGGCTCGTTGGCCGGCTGGCCGATGGCCCAGCCCAGCTGGCTGGCATCGCAGCGGCCACTGCCCTTGACCTCCGGGCCGGGAGTGCTGACACAGGCCGACAGCAACAAGGCCGAGGCGGGCAGCAACAGAGTCAGGCGGATGGTCATGCGGGCGCTCCTGCGCAGGGGATTGGCGGCACGATAGCACTGACCGCGCGAAACCCGGCAGCGTTCGGGTCATTGCCCGCGCGGCCGCCGCACTGCATAGTGGCCGGCGTTGCCGGCAACGTGCCGGCGGGCAGGCCGGGCCATTCCGGTGCAGGTGTTGGGTCCGGTATGAGGTCAGGCAGTTTCCGTGGCAGGCAGAACGCAGTGAAGACGACGGCAGTGCTGTCGTTGCTCTGCATGGCAGTGGCAGCCATGGCTGCCGAACCGGCGCCAGCGCCCGCGGCCGAAGCGCCGGTATTTGGTGGCTGGCGCAACCTGCAGACCGAAGCCGGTTACCAGCCGGCGCAGCGCAACCTGGCGTTCGCGATGCTGCCGCAGGCCGCTACCCGTGGTGATCGCTTCGCCATCCTCGACCGTGAAGGCAAGCGCACGGTGTGCTGCCTGCAGGTGGCCAGCGAGTCGCTGGGTGTTGCCGCGCTTCGCGAGCAGTACCACCTGCCGCAGGCCGGGGTGACCGATCTGAGCAACGGCCGCAGCCCGGCGCGCCCGTATCTGCCGCATGTCTATGCGATGCAGCGGGTGGATGAACTGGCCGATTATGGTTTCGCCGATGTTGCCGGTGCCTACAGCGACCTGGGCGGGCTGCTGTTGCCCGACGCTGCCGCGCTGGCTGCCGACGGCACCGAGGTGCGCGTGGGCGAGGGCCATTATCGCCTGCAGTTCCACCGCCAGCCGCTGGCCGATGATGACGGCGCACTGGACCGGTACACCCTGCAGGTGCTGCCTGCCGGCGACCCGGTCGTGGTTGAAGTGCCGTTCGGCACCTACTGATTGCCACATCCCACTGGCTAGAATGGCGCGCGGCGCTGCCTGCGCGCCTGATCCTGCGAGTTGTTGCCGTGCGATTTCTGTTGCTGCCCCTGCTGTTGCTGGCCGGTTGTGCCAGCGTGCCCCCTGCGCCGCCACCGGCCCATTCGGATGCGCTGTGGCGCCTGATCGAACGTGATTGCCAAGGCGCACAGTCGCCACGCGGCGATTGCCTGCAGGTGCGCCCGGCCGTTGATCACCGCGATGTGCTGGTCAAGGACGCGCACGGCCGCTATCAGTTCCTGCTTATGCCACTGGACAAGGTCAGTGGCATCGAAAGTCCCGCGTTGTACCGGCGCGGGGCACCCAATTACTTTGCTGCCGCCTGGCAGGCCCGCGCTCGTACCGAGCAGGCACTTGGCCAGCGGTTGCCGCGCAGCGTCGCCAGCCTGGCATTGAACTCGCCGCATGGACGTTCACAGCACCAGCTGCACATCCACGTCGATTGCCTGCGCGCCGACGTGCTGCGGGCGCTGGAAGACAATCGCGCGGCCCTCGGCGCGCAGTGGGCACCGCTGCCGGTAAGGCTGCGCGGCCATCAATACCAGGCGCGGCTGCTGCCGGGCGAGGCGTTGACTGCCAATCCCCTCAACCTGCTGGCCTATGGCCTGAGCGGTGTGGACAGGGTTGGCCAATGGAGCCTGCTGGTGGCGGGGCACGAGGACGTGCATGGCGCGCCGGGTTTCATCCTGCTGGCCACGCAGCTGGATCCCGGCAGCGACAACGATGCCAGCGCCGAGGAGCTGCAGGACCATGCCTGCAGCGTGTTGACCGGCGCGGATGCTTCGCTGGAGCGGGTGCGCTAGTTCTCTGCTGACTGCCGTTGCAGCCAGGCAGGGGCTGTCAGGGCGTAGAGCTGGCGGTCCTGCCAGCCTTCGACATCCAGGTGGTGGTCGCGCAGCAGGCCTTCGCGCTCGAAGCCGATCGCCTGCAGGGTAGCGACCAGCGCGCTGCCTGCATCGGGCGGCAGCAGTACGAACAGGCGGCGGATCCCCACCTGTTCGAACAGGAACGTGCACAGCGCCTGCAACGAAGCGTGCAGCTGCCGCCGCTGGGGACAGCCTGCGGCATGCAGCCAACGCAGTTCAACGCTGCGCGCATGCGCGCAATGCAGGCGCAGGTTCAACTGGTCCAGCAGCTCACCCGCTGCGTCGAAGCTGCCCAGCAGCAACTGATCGTTGTCGTGTTGCAGCTGCGAACGCTGAACACCGCAGAGGAAATGGGCTTCGGCATCGAAATGGTCAGGCGGGTTGCCGCTGCGTTCGACCTGACGATAGTGGTGACGCCAGGCGGAAAGGTCTGAACGCTGCAACGGGCGCAGCACCACAGGCCCGTGCTGGAGCAGCAGGAGGTGGCGGCGCAGCACCGGTCGCAGCGGTGGCAAGGAAGTAGGGAAATACCGGTTCATGGGGTGCGACGATGCCGCAGGCCGGCGAGGGGGAACAATGAAAGAAGTTGCAAATGCGGCGTGGTCACTGGCTGCGGTCTGATTCGGTTCAGGCATAACGCCATCAAGCCTGGTCATTTCCGTTGCAACCATCCGTTCAGGACACTTTCGTTACGGGATCGTTATGCGCACACCGTCGTCAGCGCCCCGGACCACCCGCCCAACTCCCCCAGGAAGCCCATGTCCGCCTCTTCCCTGGCGCTGCGCCCGCGTCCGCTGGTGCTTGCCTTGTCGTCACTGATGCTGGCCTCGTTGCCGGCCTTCGCGCAGGAAAGCGCACCCACCTCATTGCAGGAAGTGAAGGTCACCGGCTCGCGCATCCCGCGTGCCAGTGTCGAGGGGCCGTCGCCTGTCACGGTGATCAGCCGCGAGCAGATCGATGCGCAGGGCTACCGCAATGCATTCGATGCGTTGAGCGCGCTCACCGAGAACACCGGCAACGTGCAGGGCGAGGACTTCGGCAATACCTTCACCCCGGCGGCGAACACCATCAACCTGCGTGGCCTGGGCCCGAACCGCACGCTGGTGCTGGTCAACGGTCGCCGCCAGGCCGACTATCCGCTGGCCTACGAAGGCTCGGTGAACGTGGTCAACCTGGCCAACATCCCCAGTGCGCTGATCGAGCGCATCGAGGTGCTGGCTGCCGGCGCGTCTGCGGTGTATGGCTCCGATGCCATCGCCGGCGTGGTCAACATCATCCTCAAGGACCGCTTCGACGGCGTGGACGTCAACGTGCGTGCCGGCGGCACCCAGCAGGGCGGTGGTGACAACCAGCGCGTGCAGGTGGTGGGAGGCAGCTCGGGCGAACGCTGGGAAGGCCTGTTCGGCTTCGAACTGGACGTGCGCAAGGCGATCCACGCGCGCCAGCGCGATTTCATGGATTCGCTGGACGATGACCCCACCGGCAAGGCGCCGCAGCCGACGGCCGTCGCCTATCGTCGCAATGCAGCCACCGGTCGCAACATCGATCCGGGCACCGCCGGCTGCGATGCGGCTTCGTCCATCTACGGTGGCAGCGTGCTGCGCGCCAACAACCCGCGCCAGGGCTGGTACTGCGGCAGCAACGAAGCCGCTGCCAGTTACTGGACCGTGCAGACCGAGAAGCGCAACCTCAACGGTTACGGCCTGCTGACCTTCCACGTCAACGACACCACCGACCTGTTTGCGGATGTCGCGCTGGGCAGCGCACGGATCAACAACAATACCCGTGCGCCCACCTGGACCTCGTCACGCAACTACTTCTACAACCAGAACACGGGCAACCTGGAGAGCTGGTACCGCCGCTTCGCGCCGGAGGAAATCGGCGGCCTGCCGCGCAATGCCAATCGCTTCCTGGAAAGCTCGTGGTCGTTCAACGTCGGTGCGCGGGGCCAGATCGGCGACAGCGGCTGGGACTACGAGGCCGTCTACAGCCGCTCACGCTACGAGAACCGCACGCGCCGCCCGGTGCTGCTGGCCGGCATCAACGAGTACCTGCTGGGCCCGCAGCTGGGCGTGCGCAACGGCGTGGAGGTCTATGCACCAGACCCTGCGCGCCTGTTCCAGCCATTGACGCCCGACGAGTACGGCCGCCTGTCCGACTACCAGGAAAGCCGCAATGCCGCGTGGCTGCAGACCTTCAGCGCGACGGTCAACGGCCGCCTGTTCGCGTTGCCCGGTGGCGATGCCGCATTGGCCGCGGTGGTCGAAGCGGGCAGCCAGGGCTACCGCAATCGCCCGGACCCGCGCCTGGGCACCGGCGAATTCTGGAACACCAGCGCCGGCATCGGTGCCGGTGGCGAACGTGACCGCTATGCGGCCGGTGTTGAACTGCAGCTGCCGTTGCTGCAGTCGCTGACCACCACCCTGGCAGGTCGCTACGACCAGTACCGCGCCGGCGGCGAGCATATCGGCAAGGCGACCTGGAGCTTCGGTGTCGAATTCCGTCCGATCGAAAGCCTGCTGATCCGCGGCACCGCGGCCACCAGCTTCCGTGCGCCGGACATGAACTATGTGTTCGCCACCGAGACCCGAGGCTACAACCCCGGCATGACCGACTACTGGCGCTGCCGCACCGCCGGCCAGTCGTATGACAACTGCGACTACAACGGCCTGTCGATCGACTACAGCAACCGCGCCAACCCGCAGCTGCAGCCCGAGTCGGCCAAGTCGTATGGCTTCGGCGTGGTCTGGTCGCCACTGTCCGGGCTGGATTTCAGCGCCGACTACTACGACATCCGCATCGACAACGAAGTGACCAGCCTCGACACCAGCCGCATCCTGCGTGATGAGGCCGATTGCCGGCTGGGCCGCACCCTCGGCGGCGAAACGCGCGACATCAGCTCGTCGCTGTGCCAGGACGCGCTTTCGCGGGTGATCCGCAACCCCTCCACTGCCACCGTGCAGCCGGACCAGGTGACCCGCGTACTGATCAACCCGATCAATGCGGCATCGGAGTCGGTGCGCGGCATAGACCTGAAGGGCAACTGGCGCTTCGATGCGGGTCGCTATGGCCGCTTCACCACGCGCCTGGCCTACACCCTGGTGCTGGAGCATGAGTACAAGCAGTTCGCCGATGACGAAGTGCGCGACATCCGCAATTCGCTGGATGACTACCAGTGGCGCAGCAAGGCCAATGGCAGCATCACCTGGAACCAGGGCGACTGGACCACGACGCTGTATGGCAACCGTTTCGGTTCGCTGCCCAAGACCGATGGCAGTGGCCGCATCGCACCGTACATGACCTACAACGCCAGCGTGTTCCGCCAGTTCGGCGAAAACCTGTCGGTTGGCGTGATCGTCAACAACCTGCGCGACAGCCGCCCGCCGGCAGACAAGAACGGTGGCGGTTGGCCGTTCTATCCGGTCGGCAACTACGACCCGTATGGCCGTCAGTTCTGGGTGCAGCTGGATTACCGGTTCCGTTAAGCGATGCAAAACGAAAGGCCCGGCATTGCCGGGCCTTTCTTTGTGTGGCACTTCGCTTCCAGCGCCAAGCAATGGCATGCTCACCCAATCAGCAGGGAGGAAACAACGCATGGACGTTCGTCATCTGATGGTTGTGGTGCTCGCAGTCGCGGGCTGCAGCAGCAAAGAAGAAGCACCGGCAGCCGCTGCCCAGGATGCCACGATGGCGCCTGCCG
>NZ_JBFTOJ010000110.1:0-13759 GCF_056397905.1 Stenotrophomonas sp. 05L414_2 | reverse complement strand
CCATTGTTGCGCCTTATGAAATAAATACGGTCGATCAATCGTATTTATCGGCAATGGAGGGTGCAATAACCTGTGCCCTGTCCCTGCCGAGGTGCCCCATGAACGCTACCGCCGCCCCCCTGTCCCCGCTCGCCCCGTATGCCGCGACCCTGCTGCGGCTGGCCCTGGGCGTGTTGTTCCTGGTCCATGCGCTGACCAAACTGCTGGTGTTCACTCCGGCAGGTACCGCGGCCTTCTTCGAGTCGCTGGGCCTGCCCGGCGTGTTGGGCTACCTCACCATCGCCGTTGAACTGGCGATTTCCGCAGCGCTGCTGCTCGGCATCTACGCGCGCTGGATCGGCCTGCTCGGTGTGCCGCTGCTGCTGGGCACCATCGTGACGGTGCACGGCGCCAACGGTTTCAGCTTCGCCAATGCTGGCGGTGGCTGGGAATACCCGGCGTTCTGGGCGCTGGCCCTGGTCGTGCTGTTCCTGCTGGGCGATGGCCGCTGGACCCTGCGTTCGCGCTGAACGTCCCTTGGCCCGCTGTCTGTTCCTGTGATTGGAGAAGATCATGTCCCGCCTGCCTTCGCTGTACATCTCCCACGGCTCGCCGATGACCGCCCTGCATCCGGGGCAGGTCGGCGTGCGGCTGGCCGAGCTGGCCCGCGACCTGCCGCCCCCGCGTGCGATCATCATCGCCTCGGCGCATTGGCTGGCCCGGCAGCCGCTGGTCGGCAACCATCCGCAGCCGCCCACCCTCCACGATTTCGGCGGCTTCCCACGCGAACTGTTCGCGCTGCAGTACCCGGCGCCCGGTGATCCGGCGTTGGCTGAAGAGGTGGCGGGCCGCATCGCCGCCGCCGGCCTGCCGGTGGCACTCGATCCGCAACGTGGCCTCGACCACGGCGCGTGGGTGCCGCTGCGCCTGCTGCACCCGCAGGCCGACATCCCGGTGGTGCCGGTGTCGATCCAGCCGATGCTGGGCCCGCAGCATCAGTTCGCGCTGGGCCGTGCGCTGGCGCCGCTGCGCGAACAGGGCGTGCTGCTGATCGGTTCGGGCAGCATCACCCACAACCTGCACGACTGGGGCCACTACCAGGACGGCAAGCAAGCGCCCTACGTGCGCCCCTTCATCGACTGGGTGGAGCAGCGGCTGGCCGCCAATGACCGCGATGCCCTGTTCGACTACCGCCGGCAGGCACCGTTTGCCGAGCGTGCGCATCCCACCGATGAGCATCTGCTGCCGTTGTACTTTGCGATGGGTGCGGCGGGGGAGGGTGGCTTCGGTGCCAAGCGCATCGATGCGGGTGTCGATGCCGGCTTCCTGGCGATGGACCTCTACCGCTTCGATGGTGCCGACCGCGCTCAGGACGCGGCATGACCCCACCGCTGCTGCCAGGGCTGGAACGCCCTGCACAAGGACGCGTGCAGGGCCGGTTGGCAGTGGTGCATGACGACGTGCCAGCACGCCGGCCTGGATCGGGCGGCGCTTGCTGTCGCGGTCCTGACGCGCATTCAGATGGCTGGGCGCAGTGGCGGCCTGCTGTGTTAAGTTTTTTCCCGTCCCCCGGCGCACTCCGGTTTTTCCGGCCCCACGCGCCGCTCCTGTGGAAGAAGCATGCACACCATCGAAGTCGTCCTGGCGATGCTGGTGGCCGTTGTCGCCAGCGGTTACCTGGTTCGCGTCCTGCCATTCTCGTTGCCGTTGCCGCTGGTGCAGATCGGCCTCGGCGCGGTGATCGCCGGCGTATTCAACCGCGGCCATGCACTGGAACCGGAAGTGTTCTTCCTGCTGTTCCTGCCGCCGCTGCTGTTCCTCGATGGCTGGCGCATTCCCAAGCAGGGCCTGTTCCGCGACAAGGGCGCGATCCTCGAACTGGCGTTCGGGCTGGTGGTGTTCACCGTGATCGGCGCGGGCCTGCTGATCCACTGGATGATTCCGGTGATGCCACTGGCGGTGTGTTTCGCGCTGGCCGCGATCGTGTCACCGACCGACCCGGTGGCGGTCGGCGCGATCGCTGCCAAGGCACCGATTCCCAAGCGCCTGATGCACATCCTGGAAGGCGAGTCACTGCTCAACGATGCCTCCGGCCTGGTCTGCTTCCGCTTCGCGGTGGCGGCGGTGATGACCGGTACCTTCTCGTTGGCGACCGCCTCGCTGACCTTCGTGTGGGTGGCAGTAGCCGGCCTGGCCGTCGGCGTGGCGGTCACCCTGGGCGTGTCCACGTTCCAGCGCTGGCTGTGGCGCCGTTTCGGCGAAGAGCCGGGCGCGGCGATGCTGGTCAACCTGCTGATCCCGTTCGCGGCGTACCTGCTGGCCGAAGAGATCAATGCTTCGGGCATCCTTGCTGCGGTCGCAGCGGGTATTTCGATGAGCTACGTGGAAATGACCGGCCGTGTCTCCGGCAGCATGCGCGTGCAGCGTGCCGGCGTATGGAACATGCTGCAGTTCAGCTTCAACGGCATCATGTTCGTGCTGCTGGGCGAGCAGCTGCCGGGCATCGTCGAACGCGCCACCACCACCATGAACGAGAGCGGCCACCAGAGCGCATGGTGGCTGCTGGTGTACGTGCTGGTGATCAACGCGACGTTGATCGCGCTGCGCCTGCTGTGGGTGTGGCTGTCGCTGCGCTGGAACCTGCTGCGTGCGCGTCGCCGCGGCCTGGAGCGTGGCGAGGCACCGAACTGGCGCATCGTGGTGGCCACCTCGGTGGCGGGCGTGCGTGGTGCGATCACCCTGGCCGGCGTGCTGACGCTGCCATTGTTCCTGCCCGATGGCAGCCCGTTCCCGGCACGCGACCTGGTGATCTTCCTGGCTGCTGCGGTGATCCTGTGCTCGCTGGTCGGCGCCAGCGTGGCGCTGCCGCAGCTGTTGAAGGGCCTGCAGCTGCCGGCCGATTCGGGTGAGCGCAAGGAAGAGGATCTCGCCCGCAAGCTGTCCTCGAAGGCCGCGTTGGCGGGCGTGGAGCGCATGCGCCAGCAGCTGGTGCTGAACCAGAACACCGAGAACGTGCAGCTGTACAACGACGCCGCATCGCGGGTGAGCCTGCTGTATCAGCGGCATCTGGACCGCGACAACCCGGACGTGGACCCGGAAAAGGTGAACCGGATGGAGATGGGCTATCGCCAGCTGCGCAGCGCCGGGCTGAATGCCGAACGCGAGGAACTGTTCCGGCTGACCCGCCGCGGCGTGGTGTCGGACGAGATCGCACGGCGGCTGATCCGCAACCTCGACCTGCTGGAATCGCGCAAGCGCGAATAATCGTGAAGCAGCAGCGCCGGATCAGCCCGGCGGCGGCTGCCGGTGGGTGCGGACCTTGGTCCGCACACCTTTCAGCCCTTACTCCGGCTTCTGTTCCAGGAAATACGCCTCGACCTTGCCCTTGACCTTGATGGTCATCGGGTTGCCGCGACGGTCACGGGCCTTGCCGGCCTGCACGCGGATCCAGCCTTCGCTGACCGAGTATTCCTCGACGTTGTCGCGCTCGACATCGTTGAAGCGCACGCCGACGCCGCGCTCCAGGGCCTGCGCATCGTGGAAGGGGCTGGCCGGGTTGATCGCCAGGTGGTCGGGAGGGGTATCGCTCATCGCTTCATTCACAGTGACGGCCACCACGGCCGGCTTCAGCGGTACAGGATAAACCGTAGAATGCCCCCCTGCTCCCGAGGACGTTCCGCCATGCCTGACAACAGCGACTATTTCGACTTCGAGGAAGACGCCCACGATTTCGACGAGGACGACTTCGAGGCGCGGGTCTGGAACCTGCTCGTGCTGATCAACCCCGGTGACGAAGAGCTGGCCCTGCAGCAGTTCAACCGCTGGCGCGAGCATCTGTCCGAGGACGGCCAGCCGCTGGAAGCCGACAGCGACTGGCTGCCGGCGCTGTTCACGGCCATCGCCTGGCAGTCGGGCTTCGAGGTCGAGCGTGATGATTTCGATTCGCTGCAGTCGGCGGTGAACGAGCTGTCGGCGCGCTTCAACCTGCAGCTGGACTGGGGTGGCGACCTGGACGACGAGGATTTCGCCGCGGGCCTGGATGGGGTGCAGCTGATGAGCACCGCCTTCGACCGCCTGCGCGAGCACAACTACACGCTGTGGAGCGTGGATGCCGGCAACGACGGCTTCAGTGGCTGGATGGCGCTGACCCGCGATGACGACGCCCTGCTGGCGCTGTGCTCGCTGCTGAACGTGGAAGTGCGCCTGGGCAGCGACCCGTTCTGAGATTCACCGGTAGCGCCGGGCGCGGCCCGGTGCCACCTGTACCAGCCTAGGGCTGGTACTGCGCCCTGGCGTTGGCGATCACCGCCTTCACCTGCGCCCGGTCCACATGCCGGGAAATGGCGACCGCACCCAGCGCGAGTGCCTGCGCACGCAGCTCGGCGGTGACATCGTAATGCGCCCCGCTGGCCTTGTTCTGGAAGGCCCGTGGAGGAATGCCGAGCTGCGCCGCCATTGCGTGCAGCTCGGCCAGGGTATCGGCCATCAGGTGCGCCCAGCGCTGACCGCGCCAGGGATGCACCGCGTCATCGACGTAGACCGACACCGCCGCCGCCGGATCAGGCCTGCGGCTTGCCGTCGGCGTCGGCGGCCGGAGTGGCCTCGGCGTCGGCAGCGCCTTCGGCGCCGGCAGTGTCTGCAGCCGCTTCATCGGACGCTTCGCCTTCAGCGGCTGCATCTTCAGCCTGCTCGCTGGCGAACTCGGCCACCAGCTTGTCCAGGTATTCCTCGGCGGTCTGGCCCGCTTCTTCGGCCAGGGTGTCGAGCAGCTTCTGCATCAGCTCGGAATATTCCAGGGTGACCTTGCGGCCTTCGGCTTCCTGCACGTTGGACAGGTGCTTGAGCATGGCCAGCATCGGCACCGGGTTGTCGGCGTTGCCCATGGTCTGGCCGCCGATGGCCAGCAGCCACTCGCGGCCCTGCAGGCCGATGGCGGCCACGGCCTGGCCGTCTTCGTTGACCAGCACGGCATGGTTCTGCACCTGCTGCTGGGCGTTCAGACGGAGGAACGGACGCTTGGTCTGCTGCTTCTTGCGCTTGTCGCGCTTGGCCTTGGACAACTTGGACATGGGGGTGTGATCACCTGGAGTCGGAAAGACCGCCATTGTACTGGGTGCCGCGCTGCGCGCTCGCCGGGCATGGCCCGGCGCTACCCTGGTGCGTCCGGATGCGGTAGCGCCGGGCCATGCCCGGCGAAGACGGGTCAGAGGGCAGCGCCCTTTCCTGCGGAACGGGATCCGACCCCGGCCTCACCCTGCGCGGCCTGCACGTCCGGGTCCAGGGTGGTTGCCGACAGGCCTACCTGCGGCCCGGCGCCGGCCAGCGCAGCTTCCTCGGCGGCCTTGGTCATCACCACGATGCTGATGCGGCGGTTGATCGGGTTCTGCGGATCGGCCTTGTCAAACAGCACCGACGAAGACAAGCCGACCACGCGGGTGATCTTGCTGTCTTCCAGGCCGCCATCGATCAGCGCGCGGCGCGCGGCATTGGCACGGTCGGCRCTCAGTTCCCAGTTGCCGTAACCGCGCGCGGCCGAATAGGCGGTGATGTCGGTGTGGCCGGTCAGGCTGATCCGGTTCGGCACGTGGTTCAGGTACTCGGCCAGCTCATGCAGGATCTGCTGTGTGTACGGCTTCAGGGTGGCGCTGCCGAGGTCGAACATCGGCCGGTTCTGCTTGTCCACGATCTGGATGCGCAGGCCTTCCGGGGTCAGGTCCAGCAGCAGCTGGTCCTTGAACGGTTCCAGCGCCTGGCTGCGGCTGATCGCTTCCTGCAGTTCCTTCATCAGCGCTTCCAACTGCTGCTTGTCGCGCTGCTGCTCGTCCACCGGCTGCGGTATCGACTTCTGCTGGTTCTGGAAGGGATCGTTGCTGTTGCCGCGCGAAACATCGGTGGCGCCGCCGAGCTTGATCATCGAGGTGCTGGCACCGCCCGGCCCGGCCATGCCCGGCGCCGGCGTCGCGCTGGAGCCGACCAGCGGGCTGGGGTTGCGGAAGTACTCGGAAATGGCCGCGCGCTCGGGCTTGCTGGTGCTGGCCATCAGCCACAGCACCAGGAAGAAGGCCATCATCGCGGTCACGAAGTCGGCATAGGCCACCTTCCACGAACCGCCATGGTGGGCGGCGTGGCCGGCCTTCTTGACCCGGCGGACGATGACGGTGGGCTTGGTCTCGGCCATGGCTTACTTGACCGTCTTCAGGTGCTGCTCGAAGTCGGAGAACGCCGGGCGCACGTTCGACGGCAGCGTCTTGCGGGCGAACTCCAGCGCGATCTTCGGGTTGTAGCCGCGCAGGCAGGCCAGCAGGGCGGTCTTCACCGACTCGTAGATGCGGCTGTCCTGCTCGGCACGGGCTTCCATCGCCGAGGCCATCGGGCCGACGAAGCCATAGCCCAGCAGGATGCCGAGGAAGGTGCCGACCAGCGCGCCGGCCACGTGGCCACCCACTTCGACGATGTCGCCGCCGATCGAGCCCATGGTGATGACGATGCCCAGCACTGCCGCCACGATGCCGAAACCGGGCAGGCCGTCGGCGACCTTGGTCAGCACCTGCGACGGCGCCATCGCTTCGGCGTGGTGCTTTTCCAGCTCCAGCTCCAGCAGTGGCTCCAGCTCATGCGGCTCGATGTTGCTGCCGATCATCAGGCGCAGGCAGTCAGTGATGAAGTCGATCAGGTGGTGGTCGGCCTGCACCTTCGGGTAGTTGCCGAACAGCGCGCTTTCGGCCGGGCGCTCGACGTGGTCTTCCAGCGCCATGAAGCCTTCACGGCGGGCCTTGTTGAGCAGTTCGTAGACCAGGCTGAGGACGTCGATGTAGTCCTGCTGCTTGTAGCGCGGGCCCTTGAACACGCCGACCATGGCCTGCAGCGTCTGCTTGACCGTCTTGGCCGGGGTGCCGACCAGGAACGCACCCAGCGCGGCACCGCCGATGATGACCAGTTCGTAGGGCTGCCACAGCGCCCCAAGGCGGCCGTGTGCGCCGAGGTAGCCGCCCAGCACGCTGATGATGACGACCAGGAATCCAACGATGATGAGCATGGCGCGACGCAAGGAGGGGGGATATCTCCTTGTCGGCCTGACACCGGTGTTTCTGAAGAGGGAATTCTGTGAAGTCGGTCAGCGGGGCATTGCGGCGCGTGTCAGCCCGCCACACCGGCCTCTGCGCCGCCACGCTGCAGCGGATCGGGCCACGGCTCGCCGTTGCCGGTGAATGAAAGTGAGACCGAGTTCAGGCAGTGGCGCTCGTAGGTGGGCGGCGGACCGTCCGGGAACACGTGGCCCAGATGGCTGYCACAGCGGGCRCAGGTGATCTCGGTGCGAACCATGCCATGGCTGGTGTCGCGGATCTCGCGCACGTGCGACGGGTCGAACGGGGCGAAGAAACTGGGCCAGCCGGTGCCCGAATCGAACTTGGTGCTGGAGCGGAACAAGGGCAGGGCGCACAGGCGGCAGCAGTAGACGCCCTCGCGCTTGTTGTCGAGGAATACCCCGCAGAACGGCGCCTCGGTGCCGTGCTGCAGCAGCACGCGGCGCTCCTCGGCGCTGAGCCCGGCAACCAGGGCGTCGGTCTGCGTGGCGGTGGGGGGCGTCAGATCGAAAGCGCTCATGCCGGCTCTCCGTGGGGTTGTGGCCTGGGATGCCAGCAGACGTGGGGGTGTCGGCACACGCTTGCAAGTGTGATGGCCGTTCATGGCCGGCACACAGGGGCAGGCGCAGGGTAAGGGTGGCCCACCCTGGAGCGCGCGATGAAACCCCGCCTAGTCCTGTTGTTGTCGGCCCTGTTGCCTCTGCTTGCCCAGGCGCAGGTTCCCACCGGCAGTCCGACCGCCACCCGCAGCAGCGCGACGGTGGCACCGCCGCCTGTCGCCCCGCCACCGCAGGCGTCGCGCCCGCAGCCGCAGGTGCTGCCCTCGCCGCAGCCGGCACAGCCGATCCGATCGACCGGCCCGGCCCAGGTGACCCCCACGCCCGCGCCGGCGCTGCCGGACAAGGTCTACGACCGCAACGGCCGCATCGTTCCCGGCGTCAAACCGGTCGGCCCCAACCGCGTGTTCGACTCGCGCACCGGCCGCTACTACGACAGCGTACCGACCGGCGACGGCCAGCAGATCAAGCGCTGACCCCAGCGCCCGCAACCAATCGCGCAACCCAAAGAGCGCGCAGCGACCCGCTGTCGCTCTTTTTCTTTTTCTTTTTCCGTGGCTGGCGCCCGCATGAACCTGTCCAAGGCCGGGCGGGTGGGCTGTGCAGGGGCGCAAGCGCCATGGGCCCGAGGCATGCCTCGGGCGGATTGGGCAGGACGCCCAACCCCGGTCTTGCCGTGTGCGCAGGACAGCGCACACGAGCAAGGCGCGCCGAGCCTACAGGGGTGAGGGCGCTTTGCTTGCGAAGCACTGCTTCGCAAGCGCCCGAACGCACAGCCGCTAGCGGCTGGGCCGGTCTGGGGATTCACGGCGTCCCCTGCACAGCCCACCCACCCGGCCTCACCCGCAATGCTGGAAGCATGCGCAGCCACGAGGGGCTCAGCCGTTGGCAGGAAACCCGCCACCTACATGAACGCCGGAAAACAGCCCCCGCCCTGTACACCCCGCATCACCCGTTTTTCGCCTGCGATTAACCGCACCAGGACCACGGTGGACCTGCGCCGGCATCCCTGTCGTCGCGCTTCCCTCGTCCCCTTGGAATACGATCATGGCCAACCAGCAGAACCGTCATCCCGGCAAGGAACAGCAGGGCAAAACACCGCAGGAACAGCAACGCCAGCAGCAACAGCAACAGCAGCCGAACGAGCAGCAGAAGAAGAATCCGCAACAAGGTTCCATGAAGAACCCGCAGCAGCGCTGATGCAGCCAGGGGACMAGAGCCCGCGTTGCGGGGTCTGGTCCCGCTGCCGCCGGTCGGTTCAATCCGGAATCGGCAGCGCCCAGGTCTCCTTGACCTCTTCCATCACGATGTAGCTCTTCGACTCACGCACATGTGGCAGGGTCAGCAGGGTGCTGCCGAGCAGCTTGCGATAGGACGCCATCTCGCTGATCCGTGCCTTCAGCAGGTAATCGAAATCGCCCGACACCAGATGGCATTCCAGCACGTTGGGCAGCTTCAGCGCCGAACGCCGGAATTCCTCGAAGATGTCGCTGGATTTGTAGGCCAGGCTGATCTCCACGAACACCAGCAGGCTCGCTTTCAGCGCGCTGGGGTCCAGGTGCGCGTGGTAGCCGGTGATCACCGCTTCGCGCTCCAGCCGGCGCACACGCTCGGTGCACGGGGTGGTCGACAGGCCGACCCGTTCGCCCAGCTCGGTGAAGGAAATGCGGCCTTCGGCCTGCAGGATGCGCAGGATCTTGCGGTCGATCTTGTCCAGCTCGCGGGGACGGGTGGCCATGGGCGTCAAGCTCGGGGAATGAATCACAGGGAAATATCCTGACTGCATTGCTGAAATCAGGCAAATCATCTGGATACGGAAGAATATACTTCCCCGATTATGGCCCCTGCGCACGCAAATGCAGGGAATGATCGGGTTGGAGAATTCCCATGCGAGTCCTAGTCCTCGGCAGCGGCGTGATCGGCACCACCAGTGCCTGGTACCTGCGACAGGCCGGGTTTGAAGTCACGGTCGTCGACCGCCAGCCCGGTCCCGCGCTGGAAACCAGCTTCGCCAATGCCGGCCAGCTGTCATTCGGCTACACCTCGCCGTGGGCTGCCCCGGGCGTGCCGAAGAAGGCCATCGGCTGGCTGTTCGAAAAGCACGCACCGCTGGCGATCAAGCCGGGCATGGACCTGGCCCAGTACCGCTGGCTGTGGCAGATGCTGCGCAACTGCACCCACGAGCGCTACGCGATCAACAAGGCGCGCATGGTGCGCATGTCCGAGTACAGCCGCGACTGCCTGAATGAGCTGCGTGCGCAGACCGGTATCGATTTCGAAGGGCGCGACCTGGGCACCACCCAGCTGTTCCGCACCCAGCAGCAGCTGGATGCATCGGCGCAGGACATCGAGATCCTGGCCCAGTACGGTGTGCCGTACGAAGTGCTGGATCGCGCCGGCATCATCAAGGCCGAGCCTGCGCTGGCCCACGTCGATGGCCTGGTGGGTGCGCTGCGCCTGCCGCGCGACCAGACCGGCGATTGCCAGCTGTTCACCCGCCGCCTGGCGCAGATGGCGGCCGAAGCGGGGGTCGAGTTCCGTTACGACCAGGACATCACCGGCGTGGAATCCGACGGCGACCGCATCACCGGCGTGCGCATTGGCGGCAAGCTGGAAACCGCGGACCGCTTCGTGGTCGCACTGGGCAGCTATTCGCCGGGACTGGTCGCGCCGCTGGGCATGCGCCTGCCGGTGTATCCGCTGAAGGGCTATTCGCTGACCCTGCCGATCACCGACCCGGCGATGGCGCCCACCTCGACCATCCTCGATGAGAGCTACAAGGTGGCGGTGACCCGCTTCGACAACCGCATCCGCGTCGGTGGCATGGCCGAGGTGGCCGGTTTCGACCTGTCGCTGTCGCCGCGCCGCCGCGAGACGCTGGAGCTGGTGGTGCGCGACCTGTACCCGAAGGGCGGTGACCTGGCCAAGGCCGAGTTCTGGACCGGCCTGCGCCCGGCCACGCCGGATGGCACGCCGGTGATCGGCGCCACGCCGTTCCGCAACCTGTTCCTCAACACCGGCCACGGCACGCTGGGTTGGACCATGGCCTGCGGCTCGGGCCGCTACCTGGCCGACCTGATGAGCGCGCGCCAGCCGCAGATCAGCACCGAAGGCCTGGATATCTTCCGCTACGGCCAGTATCGCCACGCCCCGCAACATGAGAACCGCACATGCGTCCTGCCCGCGCGCTGATCGACCTGGGCGCACTGCGCAGCAACTATCGCCTGGCCCGTGAACTGGGCGGTGGCAAGGCGCTGGCGATCCTCAAGGCCGATGCCTATGGCCACGGTGCGGTGCGTTGTGCGCAGGCACTGGAAGGCGAGGCCGACGGCTTTGGCATGGCCACCATCGAAGAAGCGCTGGAGCTGCGCCAGGCCGGCATCCGTGCGCCGATCCTGCTGCTGGAAGGCATCTTCGAGCCCAGCGAAATGGCGCTGGTGGCCGAGCATGACCTGTGGTTCTCGGTCGGTTCGCCGTGGCAGCTGGAAGCGCTGGTCGCGTTCGACAGCCCGCGGCCGCTGACGGTGTGGCTGAAGCTGGACAGCGGCATGCACCGGCTGGGCCTGGACGTTCCCGGATTCCGCGCCGCGCACGCGCGTTTGTCTGCACTGCCGCAGGTGGCGCGCATCGTGATGATGACCCACCTGGCACGCGCCGATGAACTGGACAGCGAGCGTACCCGAGAGCAGGCCGCGACCTTCGTCGAGGCCATCGATGGTCTTGAAGGCGAGACCAGCATCTGCAACTCGCCGGCGCTGCTGGGCTGGCCGGACGTGCGCAGTGACTGGGTGCGCCCGGGCCTGATGCTGTACGGCGCCAATCCGCTGCCGGACAACAGTGAACTCACCGCGCGCCTGCGCCCGGTGATGACGATGCAGTCCAAGGTGTTCGCCGAGCGCTGGATCGAAGCCGGCGAGCCGGTCGGCTACGGTGCGCGCTTCGTGGCCAAGGCGCGCACACGCGTGGGCGTGGTCGCACTGGGCTATGCCGACGGTTATCCGCAGTTCGCCCCCAATGGCACGCCGGTGCTGATCGATGGCCAACCCGGTGGGCTGATCGGCCGCGTGTCGATGGACATGCTGACCGTGGACCTGACCGCGCATGCGCAGGCCGGTGTCGGCAGCGTGGTGGAACTGTGGGGTACGGCGCCGACCCTGTCCGAGCTGGCGCCGCGCTGCGGTGTCAGTGCCTACCAGCTGCCGTGCGGCGTCAAGCGCGTGGCACGCGTCTACCAGGACTGACCGGCTCTGGTAGCTGCCGACCTTGGTCGGCGCTGTGAATGCGTGTCGACCAAGGTCGACACCTACCGGATCGGATCAGCGCTGCACACGGCTCTGGTAGCTGCCGACCTTGGTCGGCGCTGTGGCTGCGTGTCGACCAAGGTCGACACCTACCGGATCGGATCAGCGCTGCGCACGGCTCTGGTAGCTGCCGACCTTGGTCGGCGCTGTGAATGCGTGTCGACCAAGGTCAACACCTACCGGATCGGATCAAACCCTGGTCGGCGCTGTGGCTGCGTGTCGACCAAGGTCGACACCTACCGGGCAGCGGTAACGCGTGAGGTCAGCTGGCGCTTCACCCAGTCATCGATCAGGCGCTTTTCATAGCGCAGCGGATCGGTATCGCTCTTCAGGCCGATGTTGTGCAGGTAGCCGCTGTCGCTCAGGCGGGCGTCGCCTTCATCGATGATGCGCCCGCTGGCGTCCTTCAGCGTGTACTGCAGGGTGATCCGCGGTGGGTAGATGTCGCGCATGATCCGGATGTCGCGGCCACGCGGGCCGTGCCAGGGCTCGTAGTCGCCTGCGCGCTTGACGTCCACCAGGGTTACCTCCAGCGTCTGCCCGGCCTGCAGGGGCTTGGCGGCGCTGGTCTGCACGTAGCGTGCCAGCTGCTGCACCCAGTCCCCGCGTTCGGCCTCGAAGCGGTTGGTGCTCTGGCGGATCTCGGTGAACTTGGCCGGATCATTCCACTGCACGCTGACCGGGCCGTCGGCCTGTAGTGCGCGCGGCGCATCGGGCGCGGTTACCGTCCGCGGCGCGGCGGCCACGCTGCCCACGGCAAGCATGCCGGCCAGCAGCAGGGCGGTTGAAAGCGAACCTTTCATGGCGGTCTCCTGCGTCCCCGAAGCGGGGAGGATGATGATGATCTCGGATCGAGTGTGATCCCGCCGCGCGGCCGCAGCAATGGCCAGTAGCGTCAAATGCGTCAACAGTTGCCGCCAATTCATGGTCGTCAACCGTGACTGACGGCGCTTGACGCTGTGAATACGCACTCTGGAAGATGCTGTACCTCCATCCGGTCTTTTCCTCCCACGCCCTTGTCCACACTGCCGCCCCTCGTGGAGCGCTCACCCTTGATGGTGCCGACGCCCGAAACCGACCTGCACCATGGCGTGCTTGAGCGCATCCACGCAGGTTTCTGTGTGATCCAGGTGCTGTTCGATGGCGACGAGGCGATCGACTACCGCTTCCTCGAGGTCAACGATGCCTTCGAGCGCCATACCGGGCTGAAGGATGCCTGTGGCAAGCGCATGAGCACGCTGGAGCCCCATCACGAAGGTGACTGGTTCCGGATCTACGGCGAAGTGGCGCGGACCGGGCGACCGGCCCAGTTCGAAATGGATGCCCGTGCCCTGGGGCGCACGTTCGCCGTGGATGCCGTTCGGGTTGGCCAGCCGGGCGAGGACAAGGTCGGCATCCTGTTCTTCGACGTGACCGCGCGCAAGCAGATGGAAGTGGAACTGGGCGAGAGCGAGGCCCGTTTCAGTGCGTTGGCCGATGGTCTGCCGATGCCGGTGTGGGTACTGGACGAGCGCGGCCACGCCCGCTTCGTCAACAGTGCCTTCAGCGAGTTCTTCGGCGGCGACGAGAACCGGGTGCCCGAAGATGTCTGGCGCGGCCTGGTGCATCCCGACGATGCGTCGGTATTTGAATACGAACTGCAGGAAGCACTGAAGGCGCAGCGTTCGATGCATGCGTTGGTGCGTGCGCGTCGTGCCGATGGGCAGTGGCGCTGGCTGGAAATGAACGCACGTCCGCGCTTCTCGCGGATGGGCCGTTTCATCGGCCTGGCCGGCAGCAGCCCGGATGTCACCGAGCGCCGCGAGATCGAACTGGCGCGCGAGGAACTGCTGCAGTC
>NZ_JBFTOJ010000109.1:0-13868 GCF_056397905.1 Stenotrophomonas sp. 05L414_2 | reverse complement strand
CCCCAGTACACGCCCTGGTAGAAGCCGACGTTGTTGTAGTACTTCTTGTCCAGCAGGTTGCTGATGTTGAGCTGGGCGCTGAAGTTCTCGTTGAAGCGGTAGCCACCGGCCAGGTTCAGCAGGTAGAACGCGTCCTGGGTGATGCGCGCACTTTCGGTGCGGCCGGTGGTCAGGTAGTCGGCCGTCGGCTTGGTGCTGTTGTTCCAGATGCGGCTCTGCCAGGTCACGCCACCGCCCAGCCAGAAGCGGCCTTCGATGCCGCCCGGCCGCCAGCTGGTGTTGAGGCGGAAGGTTTCCTGCGGGGTGGTGGTCCGTTGCAGCACACCCGCGGCGTTGCGGATCCGGGTACGGGCGAAACCGGCCGAGATGTTCCACTGCTCGCCGATGCTGCCCTGGGTTTCCAGTTCCCAACCCTTCACCTTGTTGCCCTTGCCGGTCGAGCGATAGGCCTGGCCGCCATCGGGCAGCGAGTTCAGCGGCACCGAATCATCGATCTCGGCCACGTTGTCCTGCTTGCCTTCAAACACGGCGGCCGAGGCGTTCAGCAGGCCACCGAAGAATTCAGCCTTGACGCCCGCCTCGTACATGTCGCCGACCACCGGCTCAAGGTAGTTGCCGTTGCGGTCGCGGTAGTTCTGCGGCTTGAAGATGTCGGTGTAGCTGACATAACCGCTGAACATCGAATTGAAGTCGTAGACCAGGCCGGCGTACGGGGTCAGCGTGTCGTCGGGCTTGTAGCCGGTGCGGGTGGTGCGGTTGCGGTTGCCGTTGGCGTCGTAGCCGTAGCCCCACTGTCGGGTTTCCCAGCTGCCATAGCGGGCGCCGACCACGGCCAGCAGCGGGTCGGCCAGGCGCAGGCGCGCGGCGATGTAGGCGGCGCGCTGGCGCAGCTCGTTTTCCGAGGAAAGACGGCCGTAGCGTGTCACCGGCAGGACCGGCACCTTGCCGGTCCAGTTGCGCCAGTCGGGAACCTGCATGTAGCCCGGTGCGCTGGTGTCGAAGCTGGTCGCTTCGGATTCGCCCTTGCGCACGGACTGGCCCAGYCCGAACACCAGCTCATGCTCGCGGCCGAACAGCTGGAACGGGCCGCCGACGTTGACGTCGAACACGTCCATCGTGCTGTGTTCGTTGAAGTGCGAGACGTAGGCGGTGACGCCGGTGCCGTCCGCGCGCGGGTAGCCGGCTGCGCCGTACCAGACGCTGCCATCGGTATCACGCACGGCATGGCTGACGTTGCCCTTCAGCGACCAGCCGCTGCCCAGCTGCTGTTCGAGGCGGGCGAAGGTGGTCTTTTCAATGATCGGCCATTCGCTCCACGACGCCGACAGATTGGTCGAGCGCGGCAGGTTGGCCGGGTTGCCGTCAGCACCCCAGTAAGGCACCACGCCCCAAGTCACGCCCGTGGTGTGCGGTGACTGGTATTCATAGCCCAGCTCGAACAGGGTGCTGCCGGTCAAGTCGGCCTGGACGATGCCGTAGAACACGTCCTTGTCGAGCTTGTAGACATCGCGGAACGAATCGCTCTGCTGCTTGGCCGCGACCACGCGTGCGCGGATGCGCCCGTCCCACGCCACGGGACCGCCCAGGTCGGCTTCCAGGCGCTGGTTGCCCCAGCGCCCCACGGTCAGGTTGCTGCTCATCTGGAAGGTGTCGGTGGGGCGCTTGCGCACCATGCTGATGGTGCCGGACGGATCACCGGCGCCCGTGGTCAGGCCGGTGGCGCCGCGGATCACTTCGATGCGTTCGTAGATGACGTTGTCGGTGTTGGTCTTGATCGACCCACCGAAGGTGTTGAGCATCCCGTCGATCTGGAAGTTCTCGATCGTGTAGCCACGCGAAACATAGCTGATGCGCTCGCTGTCGGTGACCGACACGCTGACCCCGGTGACCTGGCCCATCACGTCGGACAACGAGAACAGCCCCATGTCATCCAGCCGTTGCCGGGTGATGACGGTGACCGACTGCGGCGTCTCGCGCAGCGACAGATCCAGCTTGGTCGCGCTGCGGGTGTTCTTCACCGTGTAGCCGTTTGCGATCTCGCCGTCAGCGGTCACCTTCACCGTGTCCAGCGTGCGCGCATCGGCAGCGAGCGGTGCATCGGCGTGGGCCAGCGGAGCGATCATCACAGCGGTCAGGGCCAGGGCCAGCAGGGTTGGGCGGGGAGTATTCAGGGGAGAAGCCATCGGTGCGATTCCATGCAGGACAAAAAACAGGCGATGGCAAACGCACCCATGGCAGCCATGCGCTCCGCGCACGTCACCCAGCGTGATTCCCATCGACGGCGCGCCACCTGCGGCAGGCAGGCGACCCAGTGGTCGGGGGATGTACACGGGCGAAGGGGCGGGTGGGCGCGTGCTTCCGTGCCCCGCTTGGCTAAGCGTACAACCGATCAGTAAATGATAGGCATTCGCATTTCGTTAAGCAAGTGTGACAGCCCCATTCGTCCCCCGAACATGTGGATCCAGGCAGATCGAGGGGAAACGGTCGAAGGCGGGGCGCTGTGGGTTTGYGGGGTGTGAGCCGCATGGATGCGGCGACCAAGCCCCCAGGGATGGGTTCACGGCGGCCCCGCAAACCCACAGCGCCCTGCCATCCCGCAGGAAACCAGCTGTGGCTGTTGCTCTGGCTCCCGCCTCTGCGGGTGCCGGGCGCAGCCCGGCCGGGAACCCCCTCAGAACCGGAACAGCACCGTAGCCGCATGCAGCAGCAGCCCGATCAGSCCACCCACCAGGGTGCCGTTGAAGCGGATGAACTGCAGGTCGCGGCCCACGCTCAGTTCCAGCTGCTCGACCAGATGACGCTCGTCCCAGCTCTTCACCGTCTGCGCGATATGGGTGGTGACGCCCTCGCGCAGGCGCCCGGTGAGCCGCTGCGCGCCTTCCAGCAGGTGCTGGTTCAATGCCTCGCGCAACGCCGGGTCCGATTGCAGGCTGTCACCCAGCGAGGCCAGGCTGCGCTGCAGATGACCGACCAGTGCCGAATCCTCGCGCTGCAGATCGCCGCGCAGGCTGGCATGGATGCGCGACCACAGGCCCTGCACGTAGTCCTGCAGGGCAGGGTGGTCGATCATTTCCTGCTTGAGCTGTTCGATGCGCTCGGCCAGTGCCGGGTCTTCGCGCAGGCGCTGCACGTAGTTGCCCAGCCATTGTTCGTAGTCCTGGCGCAGCGGGTGCTGCGGCTCGGCCAGCACCTGCTGCAGCTCCTCAAGCACCGCGCGCGCCAGGCGTTCGGCAAGGCTGTCGCCGATCTCATCGATCGGCTTGACCCAGTTCACCGTGCTCGACAGCGTCGGCCATTCGCGCTGGATGTAGCGCACGATCAGCTGCGAGGCGCGCTCCTTCACTTCCGGTTGCTCCAGCCAACGCCCCAGCCGTTGCAGGCCTTCGTCCAGCACGCGCTGGTGGCGGCCATCGGCGGTCAGCAGGCCCAGCAGTTCGCCGGCGGTGGCAGCGGCGTTCCACTGCCTCAGCTGCTGCACCACGAAGCTGTGCAGCTGCCGCCGCACCGCAGCTTCATCGAAGAAGTCCAGCGCCTGCAGCGCCCAGCCACGGGCCATGTCGGCCAGCATCCGTGAACGCGCGGGATCGGCCAGCCAGCTGCCGAGGCGGCTGGCTGGATCGAATACCTGCAGCTTGGCCAGCAGCACCGTCGGTTCCAGGAACTGGTCACGCACGAACAAGGCCAGGCTGTCGCCGATGYGTTCCTTGCTACGCGGAATGATCGCCGTATGCGGAATCGGCAGGCCCATCGGCCGCCGGAACAGGGCAACCACCGCGAACCAATCGGCGAGCGCGCCAACCGCGGCGGCCTCGCAGAAGGCCGAGACCCAGGCCCAGATGCCGCGCTCGCCCTGCCAGTGGCTGACCGCGAAACCCGCCAGCATCAGCAGCAGCAGGCCAAGGGCGAGGGTTTTCAGGCGCCGCAGCTGGGCGCGGCGCGGATCGATGGCAGACGTCATGCCCGAAGTCTACCCGCAGGCCGGTGAGTACCCGGTAGTGCAGGCCGCTGGCCGGCAACCCATGAACGTTGGAAGCACCTTGCAGCTGCCGGCCAGCGGCCGGCACTACCGGGGGATGCTCAGAGCGTTTCCAGCTGCCTGCGCAGATGGGCCAGCTGCGCGCGCAGGGTGTCGTTCTCGCGGGTCAGGGCAACCACGCGGCGGCGCAGCGCCGGGGCATCCTCGCCAAGCTGCTCCAGCGCGGCCAGCACCTCGGCATCGCGGCTGGCGATCTCATCCTCGTTGGCCTCTTCGAAGTCCATTTCCGCCGACTCCGGTTCAGGCTTCGGCGCACGCGGCTTGCGCTTGGACTCACGCACGCGCTTTGCAGCCTGCTTCAGTTCATCCTTGCCACCGGCAGCCGCCGCGCGCTGCTCTTCTTCCGGCAGGTCGGCCACGGCGGCGGCGGCGCTGATCGAGATCATGCCGGCCTTCACCGCTTCCACCACCTCGGCCGCAGCCTGGGCGTGGATGCGCTCGATCATCCCCACCTGGCTGGTGCTCAGCTTGGCTTCGCGGGCCAGTTCGGCGCGGCTGATCTTCGGCGCCGGTTCCCACGGCGGGCTGTCTTCACCGGCCTCGTCGGCGGGCTCGGCGGTGCCGTCGCTTTCGCGCTGCAGCTGCGCCTGTTCGACCTGCTTGCGCGCGGACAGGATGTCGCGCTTGCGCAAGGCCAGCACGCCGCGCTGGAAATCGGAAACGCTGCGCCGGCCCAGGTGCTGCTCGATCATCCATAGGTGCACGTCTTCCATGCTCTGGAAGCGGGTGTTCTGCACGGTGTTGAACGGCAGTCCATGCTTCTGGCAGATGCCGAAGCGGTTGTGTCCATCCACCAGTACGTCGCCCCACAGTACCAGCGCATCGCGGCAGCCTTCGGCGAGGATGCTGCGCTCCAGCGCCTCGTGTTCGTCGGCGGTGAGCGGGTCGATGTAGGCCTTGAGTTCTTCTTTGACGACGATGTTCATGGGCACGGCAACAGGCAGGAGCGGAACCGCCCATTGTACCCGCTCGCCAGCACCTCCCTGGCCTCAGGCGGTGGCCCGGATCATCTCGCCCAGGGTGCCGGTGATCCGGTCGATCTGTGCCTTGTCCACGATCAGCGGCGGTGACAACGCGATGATGTCGCCGGTGCAGCGGACCAGCAGGCGCCCGTCGTGGAAGCAGCGGCGGAACACCTCGTAGCCACGGCTGCCGGGGGCATCCTTGCGCGGTGCCAGCTCCACCGCACCGACAAGGCCGAAGTTGCGGATGTCGATCACGTTCGGCAACCCCTGCAGGGCGTGCAGGCGCTCCTGCCAGTATTCGCCCAGCTCGATCGCGCGCTCGAACAACCGTTCCTCGGCGTAGATGTCCAGCGTGGCCAACGCCGCCGCGCAGGCCAAGGGGTGGCCCGAATACGTATAGCCATGGAACAGCTCGATGGCCTGTGGCGGACCCTGCATAAAGCTGGCATGCACGCTGTCGCCGACCAGCACGCCTCCCAGCGGCACCGCGCCGTTGCTGGCGCCCTTGGCGAAGGTCAACAGGTCCGGGGTGACCCCGAAACGCTGTGCGGCGAACGCCATGCCAACCCGGCCGAAGCCGGTGATGACCTCATCGAACACCAGCAGGATGCCGTGCTGGTCGCAGATCTCGCGCAGTCGTTGCAGATAGCCCGGCGCCGGCAGGATCACCCCGGCCGAGCCGGCGATGGGTTCAACGAACACCGCGGCAATGGTGGACGGATCGTGCAGGGCGATCAGCCGTTCCAGATCGTCGGCCAGCTCTGCGCCCTGGCGTGGCAGGCCCTTGCTGAACGCATTGCGTGACAGGTCCAGGGTATGCCGCAGGTAGTCCACGCCGCCGAGCTGCAGGCCGAACTGGCGGCGGTTGTTGGGCAGCCCGCCCAGTGCCATGCCGCCGAAGCCGACCCCGTGGTAGGCCTTCTCACGGCTGATGAAACGCGTGCGATGTCCCTCGCCGCGCAGGCGGTGGTGGGCCAGCACGATCTTCATCGCTGAATCCACCGCCTCCGAACCCGAGCTGGTGAAGAACACGTGGTTCAGCCCGGCCGGGGCCAGTGCCGCCAATCGCTGCGCCAGGGCGAAGGCCGGCGGCGAACCCATCTGGAAGGCCGGCGAGTAATCGAGGGTGGCGGCCTGCTCGGCGATCGCTTCGACGATGCGTCGGCGCGCGTGCCCTGCATTGCAGCACCACAGGCCAGCGGTGCCATCGAGGATGGCGCGCCCATCGACGTCCTCGTAGTGCATGCCCTCGGCACGTACCAGCATGCGCGGCGCGCCCTTGTACTGGCGGTTGGCAGTGAACGGCATCCAGTACGCGTCCAGTGAATCGGGGCGCTGGGTGGCCAGGTCGTGCAGGTCGCTTGCAGGGGTTTTCATGCCGGCTCCGTCGGGTCCGATGGGTGCGACTCTAGCGCAGCCGCGTCACGGTTCTGTCGGCAGGCATGGCCCGGCGAGCGCGCAGCGCGGTCGATCACGGTGGGGTCGCGGCCGCGCCGGTATAAACAAGGAACGTTGATTGCTGGAGCGACCCATGGCCGACTTCCCCGACCGCAGCCACTGGCAGGCCCTGCGCAGCCGCGTGGCGATTCCTGCGCAAGCGTTCATCGATGGCCGCTACGTGGATGCCGCCAGCGGCGCGCGCTTTGATTGCATCAGCCCGATCGACGGGCGTGTACTGGGTGCGGTGGCCGACTGTGATGCACAGGACGTCGAGCGTGCGGTGGCCTCGGCGCGCTGCGCGTTCGAGGCAGGCCACTGGTCGCAGGCCAGCCCCGCCCATCGCAAGCGCGTGCTGCTGGCGCTGGCCGCGCTGGTGGAGACGCACGCCGATGAGCTGGCCCTGCTGGAAACGCTGGACATGGGCAAGCCGATCMGCGATGCGCGTCGCATCGATCTTCCCGGCGTGGTGCGCTGCCTGACCTGGACCGCTGAAGCGGTGGACAAGCTGTACGGTGAAATCGCCCCCACCGGTCCGCACGAGCTGGGCCTGGTCACGCGCGAGGCCGCAGGCGTGGTGGCGGCCATCGTGCCGTGGAATTTTCCGCTGCTGATGGCGTGCTGGAAGATCGCGCCGGCATTGGCGATGGGAAATTCAGTAGTGCTGAAACCCTCCGAGCGCTCGCCACTGAGTGCGTTGCGGCTGGCCGCACTGGCGGCCGAAGCGGGATTGCCGGACGGCGTGCTCAACGTGCTGCCCGGTCACGGCTCACGCGTGGGCGAGCCGCTGGCCCTGCACATGGACGTGGACGTGCTGGCCTTCACCGGCTCCACCGCTACCGGCGCCAGGCTGCTCGAATACGCGGGGCGCTCCAACCTCAAGCGGGTCTGGCTGGAATGCGGTGGCAAGAGCCCGCACGTGGTGTTCGCCGACGCGCCGGACCTGGATGCAGCCGCCAAGGGCGTGGCGCAGGGCATCTTCTTCAACCAGGGCGAAGTCTGCACCGCCGGTTCGCGSYTGCTGGTSSAGCGTTCGATCCGCGATGACTTCGTGCAMCAGGTGATCGCCTACGGCCAACGCATGCAGCCCCGCCATCCGCTGGAGGCCGATGCACCGATGGGGGCGCTGGTCGATGCCGCGCACGTGGACAAGGTACTGGCCGACATCGCCCGGGCCGAAGCCGATGGCGCGCGCCTGCTGCTGGGCGGCCAGAGAGCCGAAGTGGAGGCGGGCGGTTGCTACGTGCAGCCGACGGTGTTCGACCAGGTACGCCCGGAACAGGCATTGGCCCGCGAGGAAGTGTTCGGCCCGGTGCTGGCGGTGCTCGGCTTCGATGACGAAGCCGAGGCCGTGCGCTTGGCCAACGACAGTCGCTATGGACTGGCCGCCGGCCTGTGGACGCGGGATCTTGGACGCGCCCATCGCGTAGCCCGCCAACTGCGCGCGGGCAGCGTGTGGGTGAACGGCTGGGATGGCGGTGACATGACGGCACCGTTCGGTGGCTACAAGCAGTCCGGCAACGGTCGTGACAAGTCGCTGCACGCCTTCGACAAGTACAGCGAGATCAAGGCCACCTGGATCCAGCTGTAGACCGCGCTACCGGCAGCTTGCACTGACCTGCAGCACCGCCTCGCGCAGCAACTGCCGGTCCACTTCCTCCACTGCGTTCTGGAAGTAGTGCATGTCCTGCTGGCCCAGCGTGCACGGGTCAACCATGTAGCCCGGTGGCCAGGTGCCGAGCATCTGGGCAACACCCTGCAGGATCTGCTCGGGCGTCATTTGCCGGTGGATCCGGAAAGGTGGGCGACGGGGGGCGAACGCCGCATGCACCTCACGGCGGCCGATCAGCTTTGCGGCCACACCCTCGGCAGTGATGCCATCGCCACCATCGATGCTGCCAGCCGGCAGCCTCAGATTCAGTGGTTGGTTGCGCGCAGCCGCGCTGCGTTGCCGATCGACATGCGCTGAGCGCTGCTCGGCCTGCGCAGTAGGAAGCGCGGGGGCGTGCGGAATCTGGTGCGGCGCAGCCGACGGCCGTGATGCATCGACAACCTGAGGGCTCATCGGCGGCGCTTCCGGCGGCAGCCAACGCAGGCTGATCCGCGAATTGTCGTGTGCGATCAAGGCGATGCGCCCCGCATGCAACAGCCACCACAGCATCAGCAGATGCACCAGCAGCACCGCCAGCCATGCAGCCAGGCGAGGCAGCAGCGGGGAATCGGAGCATGACTGCGGGGCGGCAGAACTCATCGGTGAAGCATCCATGCAGGGACCGGTGGTGCAGCGTAGCGGCCCCCCGGAAAGAATTCGTTGGCGTCGGTGTCGCCTGAAACCATTGCCCCGGCGGGGCGGCCAAGCGTGGCAGAATCGGTCGATCCGCCGTTACCCGCCTTGCCGATGTCGACGATCACCGCTGCCGCGCCACCCGTGAATTCTCCCCGCCGTGTCCTGCTGGCCAGCCTGATCGGCACTACCATCGAGTTCTTCGACTTCTACATCTACGCCACCGCCGCGGTGCTGGTGTTCCCGCACCTGTTCTTCCCGGAAAGCAGCGACCAGGCCGCCTTGCTGCAGTCCCTGGCCACCTTCGCGGTGGCGTTCATCGCACGCCCGGTGGGCTCGGYGGTGTTTGGTCACTTCGGGGACCGTATCGGCCGCAAGGCCACCCTGGTGGCCGCGCTGCTGACCATGGGCCTGTCCACGGTCGCCATCGGCCTGCTGCCCACCCATGCGCAGATCGGCCTGTGGGCGCCGGCACTGCTGGCGCTGTGCCGCTTCGGCCAGGGGCTGGGCCTGGGCGGCGAATGGGGTGGGGCGGTGCTGCTGGCCACCGAGAACGCACCACCGGGCAAGCGCGCCTGGTACGGCATGTTCCCGCAGCTGGGTGCACCGATCGGCTTCCTTCTGTCAGCCGGCATCTTTCTGCTGCTCGGTCGCTTTCTGGGCCAGGACGATTTCCTGCAATGGGGCTGGCGCATTCCGTTCGTTGCCAGCGCGCTGCTGGTCGGCCTTGGCCTGTGGGTGCGGCTGAACATCCACGAGACACCGGATTTCAAGCGCGCGCTGGAGCGCAAGGCGYCGGTGCGCCTGCCGATGTGGACGGTGCTGCGCGACCATCCGCTGCCGATGCTGCTGGGCACGCTGGGTGCGTTCGCCACCTTCGTGCTGTTCTACCTGATGACGGTATTCAGCCTCGGCCATGGCACCGCCGTGCTCGGCTACAGCCGCGAGCAGTTCCTGCTGATGCAGATGGTGGCGATGCTTTTCTTCGCCGCCGGCATTCCGCTGTCGGCACGCTACGGTGATCGCTGGGGAACGCGCCGCACGATGGCCATCGCCAGCCTGCTGATCATCGGCTTCGGTGTGCTGTTCGCGCCGTTGTTCCAGGCCGGCAGCCCGTGGCTGGTACTGACGTTCCTGTGCCTGGGCCTGTTCCTGATGGGGCTGACCTACGGCCCGTGCGGCACGTTCCTGGCCGAAATCTATCCGGTGGAAGTGCGCTACACCGGTGCCTCGCTGTCGTTCAACCTGGCCGGCATTCTGGGCGCAGCCCCGGCGCCGTACCTGGCGACCTGGCTGGCCGAGCGTTATGGGCTGGTCGCGGTCGGCTACTACCTGAGCCTGACCGCAGTGATCACCCTGTGCGCGCTGCTCGCCCTGCAACGCCGCCAGCGCTGATCAGCCGAAGAAGCGCTTGAGCGTGCGGCCCAGCCAGCCGCCGCTCTGGTGCTCGCGGGCAAACTGGTTCAGGTGCTGCTTGACCTGTTCGGCATAGGCCTGGTCGTCGCCGCGGATGTGGTTGAACAGCCAGCGCGAGAGCATGGTGCGCAACTCGTCACTGATGTCCTCACCGGCCTGGAAGCGCATGCGGTATTCCGATACCCGCTTGATGAAGACCTCATGCACACGCTTGTGCGCGGCACAGAACGGGTAGCCTGCCTCCTCCATCAGCTCTTCTTCGAATGCGAAGTGCGACATGGTGTAGTCCACCACCTCGTCGATCACTTCGCCCACCGCTGCCCGCTGCAGGCTGGTCTGCGCCACGTGCAGGTGGTTGAGCATTTCGATGATGCGGCGGTGTTGCTGATCGATCACATCGATGCCGATGTTCAGATCGTCCTGCCAGACCAGTAGTGCCATCCCCGGCTCCCCTTCATGCTGATGTCGGGGCCGACTGTAGAGGCGCCGCCCACGGGCGGCGTTGATCTGGATCAAGGCATGCCTGTCAGGACAGCGCAGCCTCGCGCGGGCGCAGCGGGCTGGCCACCGTGGTGCAGCTGACCCGGTTGCGGCCTCCGGCCTTGGCCAGGTACAGCTGGCGATCGGCCTCGGAAATCAGCCGGTGCAGCGCATCACGCTGCGGCCGCAGGCAGCACAGGCCGATGCTGACCGTCATGCGCAGCGTGGCACTGCCGATGTCCACTTCCAGCGCGGCGATGCGCTGGCGCAGCTCCTCGAAATAGAGCAGGGCTTCGTCCTGTTCCATGTCCGGCACCAGCAGGCAGAACTCCTCGCCGCCGAAGCGCGCGATCAGGTCCTGGCCGCGCGCGTGGTCGCCGACAGCACGGGCTACCGCACGCAGCGCATCGTCACCCGCTTCGTGGCCGTGGGTGTCGTTGATGTGCTTGAAATGGTCGATGTCGATCATCGCCACCGCCACGCACTGGCCATGCAGCTGCAGTTGCGGCAGCTGGCGCTGGCTCTGTTCCAGGAAGCAGCGGCGGTTGGGCAGGCCGGTGAGGAAATCGCGGGTAGCGAGGTCCTGCAGCGTGCCGATCAGTTCCAGCTGGTCCACATTCTGCGAGACGCGGCAGAAGAACTCTTCACGCGAGAAGGGTTTGCGCAGGAAGTCATTGGCGCCGTTCTTCAGGAAGCGCGGAATGAGCGACGCATCGGTATTGCCGGAAATGCCGATCACCGCCACCTTGTCGCGCGAGCGCAGGGTACGCAGGCGGCGGGTGAACTCCACGCCCTGCATGCCCGGCATCTCCTGGTCGACCACGGCCAGGCGGATCGCCGGGTGCGCCTCGATCGCCGCCAGGCCTTCGCTGCCATCGGCCGCCTCGTACACCTCATGACCGTACATGCGCAGCAGGGCGGCGGCATAGCCGCGTGCGGACGGCGAGTCGTCCACCACCAGCGCGGCGATGCGCCGGTTGCGTTCCAGGCGCTGCACCAGCCAGACCAGATAGTCGATGCTGCCCGGAGTGTTCTTCAGCACGTAATCGATGATCTGCTGCTGCAGCACGCGCTTGCGCAGGTCCTCGTCGTACACGCCGCTGACCACCACGGTCGGCAGGTTGCGCTTGAGGAAGAACTCGACCACCGCGTCGCGGTCGCCATCGGCCAGCACCAGCCCGGTCAGCACCAGGAACCAGCCGCCTTCTTCACTGAGCAGGCGATCGGCTTCGGCCAGCGAGCTGGCCACCACCACCGGCAGCTCCAGGCGCTGTTCGATGGCTTCGCGCAGCATGCCGGTGAAGGCACGGGAATTTTCCACCAGCAGGATGCGCTGCGGCAGCGGATCGGCCAGGTCGCCATCGACAGCGGCCTGCGGCAGGACGGGCATGATGCGGTGGCTCACGTGGGAGGGCTCGGCACCGATAGCGGCGGTTTCAGGTGCAACTTTAGGACAAAAACGTCCGTACCCGCTGCCTGGCACATTGATTGGATGGGAAGCGGTTAGTATCTGCTGGAGGTTCCTGACGTTAACTTCGACCTGGAGGTCACTGTGCGATTTTCATGTTTTGGTGCGACCACTGCATTTTTGATTCTCGCCGCTGCCCCGGCATTCGCGGGCGGTCCGTCGGACTTCCATGGAAAGCCGTTGGCAACTGCTGGACTGGGTCAGRCAAGTCCTGCCGCGATCAATCTCAGTCAAGACCCCAGCTGGCAGCTGTTTGGATTCCAGCGCGATGGGATCACCTATCTACAGGTGAATGACCTGCTCGGAAACGTGCAGTTGATCATCGGCAATGCTGGAGGCACATACTGGGTGCTGCCGGCAGGCAACAACGCGGCCCGGGTTTCGCTGCCCCAGCAGCAGATCCAGATACCGGCAGGTGCCACCCGCTCGCAGATCTACAGCGCCAGTGATTTCTCGCTGGTGCGTTACCGCAGCGGCAGCGACGTTATCTGGTCGGTCGAAACACCGTAAAGACAGTGAGGAGCGCAGCGGCGTCGGGGTCTCCGCGCCGCTGCGATTGCCACGATGGACGCGGCCGAGCAGACCCCGGGCGTCAGGTCTGGGTCTGCGAGTTTCCCTGCCCGAAGGCCGTTACGTGATCCATCGCGTTGAACGATGCCATGCCGAGGGCGGCGGAATCATCCGTTTCCACCATCGCCATCCGTATCCGGTTCCGATGGCACTGCACTGTCCCGCCATACGCAATCGTCCGGCCAGCCAAGCGCTCGACCGTGGCGGTAACGGTGGACGGTGACAGGTTGCGGTATGAATCCAGTAGTGCGACCGTCATCAGGATGCCGCGGCGTCCGCCTGTCTGGCCGCAACGTACGCGGATGCGGATCTGGCCTGATTCACTGTTGATCAACAGCGAAACAGCATCGGTGAGTGCGCGATAGGCGGCTAGCTGCAGGCCGACGCTGAGCTGGCAGGGATCGCCGAGCAGGCGAGGGCGCATCACCCGATGGCTCAGGTCCCAGCTTTCACGTACGCCGCCGGCCTGGAGGGCGACATAGAGCCCGAGATGTTCCAACGCGGCCGGATAGACCATGCTGGTCTGTTCCCTGAACTGTCGCGAATGGACCGAAGCCATGTGCAGAAGGCTGTTCGCTATAGTGGGATGGCCCTGAGCATTGAGCCAGTTCACCACCTCGCTGAGCGAGGTGTCGATACCGTCCCCCAGTTTCCTCAGGTGCCGCGCGCGCTCGCGGAGATCTAGCTCGCTTGCCACCAGTGAATTTCGCGCATGCTTGAGCGCATCCCTTTCACCCACTTCGCCCAATCGCGAACGGTGGTAGTAGTGGGTAATGCGCGACCCCAGCACCAACAGTGCAGCGCCGGTGACCGCCATTATCTGCTGGGTCGCGAAGGCGGCTGGATCGAATGCTCCCGTGTAGGGACTGGGCGTGGTGAGGCCGATGATCAGGTTGAGCGAGGGCACTCCGATCGCCGCACCTCGCCAGCCGTACAGGCAGGTAAGCACGACGACTGGCAGCGCCATCAGCAGCTGCATCGACGTCTTGGCATTGACTTCGTCCAGGGGCAGCTGTGCGGCATACAGACCAATCATCGCCATCATCGTCAGGGCGGCGAGTGCAGGCGGGGCAAAGCCTGACGTCCACCGGGCGTTGCTGGTCCGTCGTGTCCACAGCAACGCGAGCGGCGCAAGGGTCAGAATGCCGATGAAGTCGCCAACCACCAAGCGTGCGATGCTGGCAAGCACCGGCATCTCGGGGGGTGTCGGCC
>NZ_JBFTOJ010000108.1:0-13979 GCF_056397905.1 Stenotrophomonas sp. 05L414_2 | reverse complement strand
GGTGAAGGTCGAGCTGCTGAAGCAGCATGCGATCGCAACGCCACGGGTGGAATCGGCAACGCAGATCATGACCCTGGGCCAGGGGGGCTCCAGCGATGATGCGCTGCGCATCGCCACCTCGGGCATGCTGCAGTGGCTGCGCCAGGCCTATGGGTTGACGCTGTCCGAGGCGACCCAGGTGCTGGGCGTGGCGGTGCAGTACCAGGTGGCCAACCTGGCCGGGCGCAGTGTGGGCGTGGCGGCAAAGCTGGATAAGGCACTGTTGCAGGGGCTGCAGTTGCAGACGACAGTGGAACCGGGCCGCGCCGCCGTGAAGCCTGCTGCCAGGTGACCACTGCGCGGGCAGCAGCCGGGGAAGAAGTATCCAGCAGGAGTCCGTGATGAGTGCCGACGCCATCCGAAACCGCCGCGCTGCCTTCAGGGCGCTTCATGCCTCCGGTTGCTTCCTGCTGCCCAATCCATGGGACGTGGGCAGTGCGGTGGCGCTGGCGCGGCTGGGTGCCCAGGCACTGGCTACCACCAGTTCCGGCCATGCCTGGGCCCACGGGCAGCCTGACGGGGCGATGGGCCGCAGCGAGATCCTCGCTCATCTGCAGGCGATGGTGGCGGCGACCGATCTACCGGTGAACGCCGACTTCGAAGATGGTTTTGGCCCCAGCCCGGAGGCGGTGCACGAGAGCGTGTCGATGGCGATCGCTACCGGTGTGGCTGGCCTGTCGATCGAAGATTCCAGCGGCGATGCGGACCATCCGCTGCGCAGCATCGAAGACAGCGTGGCCCGGCTGCAGGCCGCGCGCCGTGCCATTGATGAAAGCGGGCACGACGTGATGCTGGTGGGGCGCGCGGAGAACTTCTTCGTCGGGCGACCCGATCTGGACGATACATTGGCTCGCATCCGCGCCTATGCGCAGGCGGGTGCCGACTGTCTGTATGCGCCCGGCATCCGGACCGCAGAGCAGATCCGCGCCGTGGTGGAGGCCGCCGGTGGCAAACCGGTCAACCTGCTGATCGGTGCGCCCGGCGTGATGACGCTGCAGCAGGCCGCCAGTCTGGGCGTGCGCCGGGTCAGTGTCGGCGGTGCGCTGGCCCGCAGCGCGTGGTCGGGCTTTCTCGACGCCTCCCGGCAGATGCTTGCCAGTGGATCATTCGATGCGCTGCCGGCCACCCCGTCCGGTGCCGAGCTCAACGGGTTGTTCAAGCCGTAGGTGCGTGCAGGCTAGTGCGGCGGCGTCGGCGGGGCGGCCGTCCTGCCGAGCGCTTCTCGCACCGCGCGCTGCAGGCCCTGCACATGGAACGGTTTGGCCAGGAAGGGCGCGCGCCGATGCCGGACCGGCACCAGCTGGTCGTATACCGCTGAAGCGAAAAGATAGGGGATGCCCAGTTCGAGCAGCCGATCGGCCACAGGGAATACCACGCCATCACGAAGTTCCACGTCCAGCACGGCGCCATCGAAGTGGCCACTGTCGAGCATGCCCAATGCCTCGAAGACGCTGTTGGCGTGGGCGATTTCGTTGCCTTCGTCGGTCAGGGCCTGTTCCATCAGATCTGCCAGATCGAGCTGGTCTTCCACAAGGAGCAGGCGGGGTAGCGGTGCGGGTCGTTCGTTGTTGCTCTGCATGGTGTGTTGTCGTGCGAATGCTGCGTTGGTCCGGCAAGCATCCGCTTACCGGCATCAAGGCCGTGGCAGCCCGGTGTGGCTGTGATGTGCACAACAGCGACAGCAGCGCGCAACAGCATTCCACCGATGGTGCTGGTGCTGGCTGCAATCGTAGTTACCATTGGTAACTAGTGAACAGCAGAGCCCCATCATGCATACCCATATTGTCGTGGCACATCCTGACCCGGCCTCGCTCACCCACGCGGTCGCCGCGCGGATCGGTGAGGCCATCGCCAACGCCGATGCCGGCAATACGGTCACCTCGGTGGATCTGATGGCCGAAGGCTTCGATCCACGTTTCAACGCCCAGGACCACGCGTTCTTCCGCAGGACCACGACGCTGCCGGCCGATGTCGCCGCCGAGCACGCCCGGCTGGATGCGGCCGATGCGCTGGTGCTGGTCTACCCGCTCTACTGGTGGTCGTTCCCGGCGCTGCTGAAGGGATGGATCGACCGCGTCTTCACCCAGGGCTGGGCCTATGACGAAGGTGCCGACGGCAAGGTGGAAAAAAAGCTGCAGCGTCTGCAGGTGCATCTGGTCGGGCTGGGCGGCGCGGGCCAGCAGATGATCGACCGGCGTGGCTATGGCGCGGCGATGAAGACCCAGATCGACCAGGGCATCTTCGACTACTGCGGGGCGCCGGTGCTGTCCTCCACGCTGCTGCTGGACGCCGACAGCGGCATGGCCGAAGCGCATCTGCAGACGGCAGTGGACATCGGACGTAAGATCGGAACCCCCGCGCCCTGACGATCTCCCTTGCCTTCCAGACCTGCCGCGCCCGAGCCCCGTCGCCGCCTGACCCGTGAACAGCGCGCCCGGCAGCTGCTGGACGTGGCGTGGGCGCTGGTTGGCGAAGAGGGCACCGATGCGCTGACCCTGGCCCGCCTGGCCGAGGCGGCCGGTGTCACCAAGCCGCTGGCCTACGACCACTTCGAAACCCGCAACGGCCTGCTGGCCGCGCTGTATGCCGACTATGACCACAAGCAGACCGTGGTCTTCGACGACCGCATCGGCAGTGCGAAGGCGCGGCTGAAGGATCGCGCGCATGCCATCGCCTCGGGCTACATCGATTGTGTGCTGTCGCAGGGCAGCGAGATCCAGGACATTCTCGCCGCGTTGGCCGGGTCACCGGAACTGCGTGCGGTACGCCGTTGCTATCAGCAGGATTTCATCGACAAGTGCGCGCGGTGGCTGGGCCCGTTCGCAGTAGGCGAGGCCGTGCCGGCTACCGGGCTGTGGGCCATTCTCGGTGCCGCCGAAACCCTGTCTGAAGCGGTTGCGGCCGGTGCGGTGGAACACACGGCTGCCGAGGCCGAGCTGGAGCGCGTGATCGTCGCCATCGTCAAGCGTGGCAGCTGAATCGTGTGGGCGAAGCGGCCTAGAGTTGCTCGACGCTGACTGATGGCAGTGGCACGTCACGCGGCAGGTCCGGCAACAGCTGTCGCAGCAGCTCCGGCATTGCCTGCATGGCGGCACCATCGATGTAGCGCCACTGCGTACCACCGACCTGCCGGATGGCGACCATGAAGGTGAGGCTTTTCACTGTCTGTGCGTCGGTGGTGAATACCGTGGTCCGCGGCACGAAGCAGACTTCTTCGTCGCCGGCAGCGTAGGTGCGGGTCGGTTCGCCGACATCATCGCTGATGACCTTCAGGCCCATGTCGCCGAGTGCCTTCATCGCATCGCGCGCGGCTTTCGCATACGCCGCGTCGCCGCCAGCGAAGCGCTTCACGCTGGGATGGCTGCGCTCGATCATGGCATCGGTATCGCCACGCGCGAAGGTGGAGAGCAGAGAACGCACATCCTGCTGCAGCGCGTCGGTCTCGGCAGGGCTGAGTTCGCCGGCATGGGTGATTGCAGCGGCGAACATGCAGGACAGCGCAAGCATCCAGCACAACAGTCGTCGATCCATCGGTGGGGGTACTCCTTCGGGCGCTGGACTATAGAGCGCATTGCCCGTGGTGTCTGCCCAGCCTGCCGGTCACGCGCGTTGGGCGTCGGCCATTCCGGCGCTGGCGAAGCCTGCATCAAGCTGCGCACGTACCTGCTCATCGCGCGACGCACGGGAATCAGCACCCAGCACCACGGTGATCAGGCGCAGTGGCAGCGCGTGCCCAGCGCACCTGCGACGGGCGGTGGCTGCCAGGCAGAAGCCTGCAGCCTGTGTGTAACCGGTCTTCAAACCATCCACGCCGTCTTCGCCCAGCAGCGCATTCTGGTTGGCCTTGTGCAGGGTGCGGTGCACGAAGCTGCGCTGTGCGGTGATCGCCAGCAGATCGGGGTAGCGGCCAAGCACCTGCGCGGCCAATATCGCCATGTCGCGTGCGGTCGACAGATGCCCCGGGGTAGTGATGCCGGACACGGAAATGAAGTGCGTATCGTGCAGGCCCAGCGCTCGCGCGTGATCGTTCATGTGCTGCGCGAACGCCGCGTGCGATCCGGCCAGGTGACGGGCCAGGGCGAGCGCGGCATCGTTGCCGGAGACCACCATCAGGCCCTCCAGCAGTCTGCCGAGGACGATGCTTTCGCCGGGCACCAGGCCCATCCGTGTTTCATCGTCGGCCACCTCGTGCACGTCGCGCGGATCGATGGTGATCATGTCCGACCACGAACCGCCCGACTGCGCGAGCAGGTCGTAGGCGGTGTAGGCGGTCATCAGCTTGGTCAGCGAGGCCGGTGGTCGTCGCAGATCCGCGTGCTGCTGCTGCAGGATGTCGAGCGAGACGGCATCGATCGTGATCGATGACACGGGCGGGCGAGGGGCGTGCGATGAAGGCATGGTCGCGCAAGCGTAGCCGGAACTACGCATGCCGTGGGCATTGCCTGCACATCCTGCGAATACCCGCCACGCGATCCTGTGGAAATGGATTCCGACATCCGCATCGATGGCCGCGTGTTCGCCTACGTCTTTCCCTGTGCCTGGGAGGACTACGCGAAGATCGGCTTCTCGCGCGATCCGCTGGGCCGGATCAGTGCGCTGCATCGGCGCTGGTTCGAGTTCTTCGATCTGGAAGCAGGCGCGCTGGTCGAGGCGGAATCAGAGCGGGATGCGCGTGACCTGGAACTGCACTTGCGCCGGCCCTTCAAGCTGCATCGTGCGCCGGCACCGATGACGGTGCAGGACAAGGCCGGTGGGCACACCGAGTGGGTGCGCGGGGCCAACGCTGCATTGGCCGAGGCTGTGCAAGCGCTGGCGCAGCAGGGCTATCACACCTATCCGCTGCGGCTGTGGCTGCGGGCTGCAATGGTCCAGCGCCTGGACCGGTTGCATGACTGGGCTGCAGTGCAGGTGCCGGAAGAGGAAAGCCTGCGTTCGCCCGTCGGCGTGGCCGCACTGCGCGACGCCATCGATGCGTATCGCGCGCTCGCTATCGATCCGCAGCCGTTGTTGCCCGATCACCTGCAGCGCGGGTGGTGACACTGCCCGGGGCGGCCGGGGTGTTGCCCGGACGGGGTGCCCGGCGTGCATCGGGCGCTGCGGGAACGGGGCTGGCCAGGCGCTGGGCCAGGGCAACGTTGGTCACATGACCCTGCAGGAACAACAGACCGCTGAAGATGTTCATGATCGTGCCTCCACTTGAGTGGAATGCACGATACGGGCAGCATGGCGGTGCAAAAAGCGACATTTCCGCAAGGTCGACTTGAGAGGAATTCAAGGCTTATGTCCCGCCCACCGCTGCATGCCCTGCAGGGCTTCGTCGCTGCCGCACGCCTGGGCAACCTGTCCCGCGCCGCCGCGTCGATGAACCTGACGGTCAGTGCGCTCAGCCATCAGATGCGCCAGCTCGAGGAACGCCTGGGCCAGCCGCTGCTGATACGGCAGGCACGCGGTGTTGCCTTGACCCTGGAAGGGCAGCGCCTGCTGGATCAGATCGGCCCCCACCTGGATGCGATCAACGAAGCCTTCCAGCCCTACGCCGCGCGACCGGAGCATGTGCTCACCCTCAGCGCCGTGCCGTCGATGGCCAGCGCCTGGCTGGTGCCACGCCTGGGCAACTTCGTGGCCGCGCATCCGCAGATCGAAATCAATCTGCAGTCGAGCGAGCGACTGATCGACTTCGACCGGCAACTGCAGTTCGACGCAGCACTGCGGCTGGGCAGCGGACAATGGCCGGGGCTGGTGGTGGAACCGTTGTTCGACGAATGGCTGCTGCCCATGGCCAGCCCGGCACTGATCGAGCGCATGGGCGGCATCGGCCACCTGCCGTTGGCACAGTGGCCGCTGCTGGGAGACCCCGACGGCGCGTGGGGTGCATGGTTCGCGCTGACCGGGCAGCGCCCGCCGGCGCGGTACGTGGCGGTGCTGGATGATTCCGAAGCCCACCATCGCGCCGCACTGGACGGCGTCGGTGTTGCCCTGGGACGGGTGACGCGGGCGCGGCTGCTGCTGGATTCCGGCCAGTTGGTTGCGTTGTCGGACCGGCGCCTGAAAACCGCATGGCCGCATTGGCTGGTGTATCCGCAGCGCTCGGTGCGGCACCGTGGTTTCCTGGCCTTCCGCGAATGGTTGCACGCCCAGGCGGCCGAGCATGTGCGGCACATGCAGGCCGCAGACGCGGGGTAGCGCCACGCGGGCAGGCGCGACGCCATGGAGTGTGCGTCACCGCAACAGCGTGACTGCCTGCCCGGCACGCGCGAAGGCCTCGCCCAGCAGCGGCCCGGCCTTGATCGCCTGCACTTCCGCGAACAGCGCCTGCAACGCCGCTGCGGGTCGTGCGACGGGCGCGGCAACCGCTTGCTGGATGACGGTGAAGCGATCGGCCAGCACGCGATGGCCGGGATGTGCCTGCGCCCAGGCCAGAAGGGGCTGGCGTACGCCGGCCGCTGCATCCAGCCGCTGCTGGTCGAACAGGGTGATGGCCGCGGCCGAGGTGTCGGCACGTTCAATCGCCGCGTGCCGCAGCTCACGGCTGAGGAACAGATCGTAGGCGGCGCCGCGTCCCACCGCGATGCGCAGCCCGTTGCGATCAAGGTCTGCAACCCGGTGCGCTGGACTGTCATCGCGCACCAGATAGGTGCCTTCGATCTCCACATACGGCGCGCTGAAGGCAATGCGGTCGGCACGTGCCGGGTCCACCGCCAGGAAGGCCAGATCCCATGCATCGTCGCTCGCCGCTGCAACCACCGATGCGGCCGCGTCGTGGCAACTGAAGCGTGCCTGCACACCCAGCCGCTGTGCCAGCGCGGTGGCCAGTTCCACCGACGGCCCACGCGGTGAATTGGCGTCGCCCTGGGCCAGCACCGGGTTGCCCAGGTTGATGGCAACGCGCAGGTGGCCCAACGGGGCCAGGGCATGACGGTGATCGGCCAGGGACATGGGCGCTTCCAGTACGATGGCAGGCTGTCCAGCATGCCAGTCGGGGCCGTATCGTGCAGTGCACAGGGCTGCGATGCTGCCTTTCATCAACCTGCACGCCGAGCACGATCACCATGAATCCCATCCTGCATGTTGAAGTTCCGGTCGCCGATCTCGAACGCGCCGTGATGTTCTACGAGCACTGGCTGCAGGTACGCATCGAAGCGCCGATCGACCTGCATGACTGCCGGATGGCCTACCTGTCGTTCAACGACGACGCCGCAGGTGCCAGCATGGCGCTGGTGCACGGCACCGACTACGTGCCGTCGGAGCAGGGCCCGCGCATCTACCTGGGCGTGGACGATGTGGATCGGAGCCTGCAGCGTGCCCTGCAGGCCGGCGCGGTGCTGTGCTTTGGCCCGGCCGTGGCGGGTGGCTGGCGGGTAGCCGAGATCCGCGACAGCGAGGGCAACCGGATTGCTCTGCAGGCACCCGTCAACCCATAGCCGCAAGCACAGCAGCCGAGCATTGCGCGGCGCTACACGGATGTGGCCTGTGATCGCTGCAGCCAGTCGGCGATGGCCGGATCCAACCGCGGATCGTCGGGGAGGCGCATGCCGAAGCCCTGCTGCAGCACCTCACGCACGTCCTGCACATCCCGCAGCGGGCGCTTGGCCGGCGCCTGGCCCGGGCGGTATTCGGTGTAGTTGCCGCTGCCGATGGTGCGTCGCCAATCCGGCCCGGTCAGTGATGCACGCAGCTGGCCGGGAAAGCTCGACTGCGGATGCGTGCACACGTACCAGTTGCCTACCTCGTTGTCGATCGGCGCCGGTGGCTGCAGGTCGAAGCGGTACAGCGCCCGCCAGTCATCCCCCGCCTCGGCGGCGAGCATGAAGTCGCCATCATCCAGCGTCTGCACGCGGTAACGCTCGTGCGGTGTGTCCTGCACTGCGGTCTCGTGCAGGCGCAGCGGTACGGTCGGGGTCAGGCTGCCGAAGCCGGTATCGACCAGCCAATCCTCTTCCTGCAGACGCACCCGCAGGAGCAGATGCGTACACGCAGTCAGCTCGCCCTCGGTGGCCGACAGCAGCACGCGTGCACTCAGTGGCTGCGCATCGAAGCCCAAGGCCTGCAGCAGCGCCAGGAACGCGCCATTGAGTTCGAAGCAGTAACCGCCGCGCTGCGCGTGCAGCAGCTTGTGCTGGACGCTGTCCAGGTCGATTGCCACCGCGTCGCGCAGCAGGCTGGTCAGGGTCTCGAACGGCAGCAGGGCGTTGTGGCGCTGCTGCAGCAGGGTCAGCCCGGCCAGGGTGAGCGGGGGCGGGGCATCCAGCTGCAGGCGCTGCAGGTAGCGGGGGACGTCGATGGGCATGGCAGGCATCACGGGCGGGGGGCTCCACTGTGATACCGCAACCGGGGTTGAGGTCAAGCGCATCCCGCCGGTGTCATCCCCCGGTCGTCTGCGGCCGGTACAACAGCGACAACTGCCCGCCGCTCGTAGCAGGAATCAATCCGGGGCTAAAGTTCTGCTGCAACCAGTCGATAAAGGTGCGTCCTTCCGCCTGGAGTCTGTCATGTCGGCCGTCGTTCCCCACCTTCGGTCCCTGCGTAGCCGCGTTGCCGGCTTGCGTTCCCGTTTCCCTGGCCTGCTGCGCTGGTTGCAGCCCCATCGGCTGAGCGTCGCCGACAAGCTCAAGGCGACCCTGCTGGTCTGCAGCCTGGGCCTGGTGGCCATTGCCGCCGTCCATGCCTGGACCAGCCATGCGAGCAAGCAGGCGGCGCGCGATCAGGCCAGCTACCAGCACGGCAGTGACCGCGTCGCTTCGCTGGCAGCGCGGGTGGCCGAGGCCCGGCGCCTGCAGACCCAGTATGCGCGAAGTTTCGACGATGCCGACCGCAGCCAGTTGCTGGCCACGCAACGGATGTTGAAGCAGGATCTGCAGGCGTTGCGTGCAATGCCGATGGATGCGGGTCGGCGCAAGGTGCTGCAGGCGATGACTGAAGCCGTCGACGCATTCTCACAGGGCATCGCCGCGTTGTTCGAGCGGGTGGATGAGATGGGGCGCGGCGACGCAGGCCTGGCCGCGCAGCTGCAGCAGTCCGCCGACGCACTGCAGGCACAGGTGGACGCGCTGGAGCGCCCTGCGCTTTCCCTGCATGTGCAGCGGATGCGGCGGCAGGAAGCGCTGCTGCTGCTCGATGGCGATTCCACCCACGCCGATCGTGCCAGCGAAGAAAAGCTGCCCTTCGATCTGGCATTGGCGGGCCTGCCAGCCGAGGTGCAGGAGCAGGTGCGCATGGGCATGGAGGCCTACCAGGCCGCGCTGCTGGGCTATACCGCCGCGCGTGTCGGCCTGGACGTGGAAGCACAGTCGCTGCTCGAGACGGCGGCAGCCGTGGGCCCGGCACTGGCCGCATTCCAGCAGGCGCAAAGTGTGGCCCTGGCCCAGGCGCAGCTTCGTCAGCAGTCGGGTGCACGGATGGCCAGCGTGCTGTTTGTGGCCACTCTGCTGCTGGTGGCCGGTGTGCTGATCACCAGCCTGGTGCTGGTCGTCCGCGCGGTGCGTCGACCGATCCAGGACACCCTGCGTTTCGCTGGCGATATCGCCGATGATCGGCTCGACACCACGCTGCGCGTGCACAACGCCAACGATGAGATCGGTCAGCTTGCGCAGTGCCTGGTCGACATGCAGCAACGCCTGCGTGCGCGGATCGAAACCGAGCGCGCGGTTGCGCGCGGCAATACGCGCGTGCGGCAGGCGCTGGACAGCGCGCAGACCGGCTTGATGGTGGTCGACGCGGAAGGGCAGGTGGCCTACGCCAATCCAGCGCTGCTGCAGCTGCTGGATCTTCCCGCAGAGACGTTGCTTGGCAGCGACGCGGTCCGCCTGCACCCGGTACTGGCGGGGCTGATTGGTGTCCGTCAGCGCGAAGAGCGCGAGATCGGCCACGCCGGCACCCGCTACCAGCTGATCGCCAACGCCATCGTCGAGGACGACCACTTCCTCGGCGTGGCAGTGGAATGGCGCAGCCGCGCGCTGGAGACACTGCTGGAAACCGAAGTGGCGGCACTGGTCGACGCGGCGGCGCATGGCGAGCTGCAGGGGCGCATCGTACTGGAGGGCAAGCAGGGCTTCGTGCGCACGCTGTCGACCAGCATCAATCGCCTGCTGTCCACCTTCGAGGCCAACCTCGGCGATCTGCAGGCGCTGCTGGCCGCACTGGCACGCGGCGACCTGAGCGTGCGCCTGGAGGGCGACCTGCAGGGCGTGTTCGCCCGCATGCGTGACGATGCCAACGCCACCGTCGCGCAGCTGGGCCACATCGTCACCCGCATCCAGCAGGCCACCGTCCGCCTGGATGTGGGGGTGGGTGAAATCGTTGCCGGCCATCACGATCTTTCCCAGCGCACGGAACAGCAGGCCGCCAACCTGGAAGAAACCGCTGCATCGATGCATGAACTGACCGATACCGTCGGCCGCAACGCCGATGCGACGGAGCGCGCCGATGGACTGGTACGTGAGGCCGCCCGGGTTGCCGAGCGCGGCGGCACCGCGGTCGGCCAGGTGGTGGCCACCATGCAGGGCATCAGCAACGCATCGCGGCGCATCGGCGACATCATCCAGCTGATCGATGGCATCGCTTTCCAGACCAATATCCTTGCCCTCAACGCGGCAGTGGAGGCCGCGCGTGCAGGCGAGCAGGGCCGAAGCTTCGCGGTGGTGGCGGCCGAAGTGCGCTTGCTGGCCCAGCGCAGTGCTGATGCCGCCAAGCAGATCAAGGGGCTGATCGAGGATTCGGTGACGCGGGTCGACCAGGGCAGTACGCAGGCCGAGCAGGCGGGTACGACGATGGACGAGATCGTCAGCAGCGTGCAGCAGTTGGCCGGCCTGCTGGCCGGTATCCGCAGTGCCTCGCACGACCAGCATGCGGGCATTGCCCAGGTAAACCAGACCGTCGTACAGATGGAGGCCAGCACGCAGCGCAATGCGAGCCTGGTGGAAGAGGCCGGCGCGTCGACTGCGCAGATGCAGACCCAGGTGCGTGCGCTGGCCGAAGCGGTGGCCGCGTTCCGGCTGCAGCCCGAGCGCCGGTCACGGGCGGCGGCGTGATGGCCTGATCGCCTTCGCCAGGCATGGCCCGGCGCTACCGTTGAAACCCATGACGGGTAGCGCCGGGCCATGCCCGGCGAACGGATTCAATACACGTCGCGCCGGTAGCGCCCGTTCTCCAGCAGCAGTTCCACCCTTTCATCGCCCAGTGCCTCGCGCAGCACCTGGTCCACGCCTTCGGCCATGCCGTGCAGCGATCCACACACATGGATCACTGCACCCCGTGCCAACCACGCCTGCAGTTCATCTGTCGCAGCGCGCAATCGATGCTGTACGTAGCTGCCATCGTCCACATCACGCGAATAGGCCTGATCCAAGCGCAGCAGGTGCCCGTCAGCCTGCCACTGGATGATCTCGTCGGCGAACAGGAAATCGTGCGCGCGCTGACGCTCGCCGAACAGCAGCCAGTGACCGTGCTCGCCCCGGTGCGCGGCTTCGCGCAGCAGGCTGCGCAGGCCGGCGATGCCCGTGCCGTTGCCGATCAGCAGCATCGGCGCGCCCGGCTGCCGATGGAAGCCCGGGTTGCGATGCACGCGGGCGGCTATCGCACCGTCCAGCGGCGCATGCAGGGCCAGCCAGCCCGAGCCCAGTCCTGCGCGACCTGCTGCGTCGTGGACCAACCGCACCACCAGCTCCACTTCGCCATCGGCGGCGCATGAGGCGATGGAGTACTCACGCCCAGGCAGTGACGGCAGGCCCGACAACCACAGGCCTGCATCCTGCACCTGCAACGCACGGCCGGGTTCGGGCAGCACGCGTTCGCTGGCCAGTTCCAGCAGGGTCTTCGCAACGCCATCGATCAGCTGTGGCTGCTGGGGATCCAGGCCATGCGCGCGCAGTACCGCGCTGGCATGCATCGCGTCGTGGCGGGGCGCGATGTGCAGGATGTCGCCGGCCTGCCAATCGACATCGGCCGGCGGTGCCAGGCGGATCTTCCAGATCTGGCCGCCGACGCTGCCAGCGTTGAGCAGGGTGCGGCCGAGCAGGCGCCAGCCGTGCATCACTGTGGCGGCCGGCAACACGCTGTCGTCGGTGTCGATGCCAGTCAGTGCGGTCAGCTGCAGCTGCCACTGGCGCAGCGCCACCACCGAAGCAGCATCGACGTCGATGCGGGCGAACAAGGGTTGCGCGCCCGAGCGCGTCAACCAGTCGTCGATCTGCACGCCGAACCCGCAGAACTGCGCGTACTGGTGATCACCCAGCGCGAGCATGCCGTAACGCAGCCCGGAAAGGTCCGGACGCTGTGCCAGCAACTGGCGCGTGCTGCGCCGTGCGTTGTCCGGTGGTTCGCCATCACCGAAGGTGCTGAGCACGAACAGCGCTTGCGTGGTGGCCTGCAGCTGCGCGGCAGCCACGCGCGCAAGCGGCAGTACCTGCACCGCGTGGCCGGCCGCCTGCAGCTGTGCCGCCGCACGCCAGGCCAACTGTTCGGCCAGGCCGCTCTGGCTGGCATGCACCACCAGCCACGGCGTGCCCGCGGCATGGGGTGCTGCTGCCGGCACGGTCTGCCGCAGCGCGCGGGCGGCACGCTGGCCGCGGCGGCGGTCCAGGTACAACAGCCAGCCGGTAACGAAGAACAGGCACATGCCCAGGCTGCTGAGCATCACCACGATGCGCCCGGGCATGCCGAAGAAGCTGCCCGAGTGCAGGGCGAACATGCTGGTGGTGAGCTGGCCGCCGGCACCCTGGCGCGCGTAGGGGCGCGCGTCGAGGACCGCGCCGGTGGCCGGGTCGAGCTGCAGCAGGTCATGCGCGCGGTCGTGATGGCCGCCCCGTTGTGCGGGATCCGCCGACATCACCCGTACGTTGAGCGCTTGACCGGGCTTCTCCGGCAGGCGCAGGTCGATGAAGCCCTGGCGCACGCCGGGCAGTGCATACAGCGTGGCCTCGACCTTGTGCAGATCCAGGGGCAGATCCGTGGCGACCTTGTGCTTGGCGGGGGGCGCGACACCCAGCAGCTGGGTCAGCCCGTTGCGATACCAGTCGAACGACCACCACAACCCGGTCAGTGCGCTCATCAGGTAGATCAGCAGCACCCAGGTGCCGATCACCGAATGCAGGCTCCACAGGAAGCCCCGGCCCTTGCGCGACCATTCCACCGCCAGCCAGCTGCGCCAGTGCCACCAGCGGCGTGGCCAGCGCAGGTACAGCCCGGACAGGGTGAAGAACAACAGTGCGATCGCACAGCTGCCGGTGATCCACGAGCCGCGTTCACCGGCGACCATGTGGCGGTGCAGGTCCTCGACGAAATCGAAGAAGGCCTGTCCACGCAGCGCGCTGAAGCGTTCGCCGCTGTAGGGGTCGAAATAGACCCAGTGGTCCTTGCCGCCGGCAAAGCGTGCCACCGATGGCCGCTGGCCGCTGGCATCCACCCGCAGGCGCTGCAGCGGCCGCTCGCTGCCTGCCTGCAGCAACGGCACCAGCTCGCTCAGGGCGAGCGGCTGCTGGTTGTCGGCATGGTGCTCGGCGATCTCGGCGAAGCCGGGATTGGCGGCGCGCAGCAGTTCATCCTCGAACGACAGGACTGCACCGCTCAGGCCCATCACGGCCAGGATGGCACCCGCGCTGATGCCCAGCAGCCAGTGCAGTTGGAAGAGGACGTTCTTGAACATCGGGATCGAGGGCCGTCGAGGCTGCCGCCCGCATCCTGCGCAACAGCAAATGAGAATTAATCTCGTAATTCTCCGGGTCGCGGGCCGCTGCGGTCAAGGAGGGTTTGCCGGCAGGGCTGCGCCCTGCACCCGCCGTAGTGCCGGCCGCTGGCCGGCAACCTCAACAGCAACAGCCGAAGCTACAGCCGAATCAAAAGCGAGTTTCCTGAGGGTAGTCGGGGTGGGTCCGGTTGCGGGGGACGCCGTAAACCCATCCATGGGGGCTTGGCCGCGGCATCCATGCCGCGGACACCCCCGCAAC
>NZ_JBFTOJ010000107.1:0-16424 GCF_056397905.1 Stenotrophomonas sp. 05L414_2 | reverse complement strand
CCCCAACGACGGCCGCGTGGTCAGCAACTTCATCGTGCAGGCGCTGCAAGGCGAGCCGATCACCATCTATGGTGATGGCCAGCAGACGCGCAGCTTCTGCTATGTGGACGATCTGATCGAAGGCATGTTGCGCCTGATGGACTCGCCGGCCGATTTCACCGGTCCGGTCAACATCGGCAATCCGTCCGAGTACACCATGCTGGAACTGGCCGAAACGGTGGTGCGCCTGGTCGGCGGCACGTCCAGGATCGAGTACCGACCGCTGCCATCCGATGACCCGCGCCAGCGCCAACCGGATATCAGCCTGGCCAAGGCCACGTTCGACTGGGAGCCCAAGGTGGCCCTGGAAGATGGTCTGAAAGAGACCATCAGCTACTTCCGCCATCGCCTGCAGGCTTGAGGAAACCGCGATGCGCAAGATTGTCGTGATGCCGGTGTACGAAGACCTGGAAGCTTCTTCCCGGCTTTTCCTTGAGCTTGCGCGTACGCAGGGTGGCGATACCTACGTCGTTGCCGTCGACGACGGCTCGGTGCGCCAACCACTGCCGATCTCGGCGATCGAGGCCTCCGGGCTGGAGGGCGTGGTGATCAAGCTGCGCCGCAATGTCGGCCACCAGCGTGCCATCGCCATCGGCCTGAGCTACGTGGCCGAGCACTTCGGCAACGATGTCATCGTGGTGGCGATGGACTCCGACGGCGAAGACACGCCGGAGAGCATCACCGAGCTGGTTGCCGGGCTGGAGTCTGTCGATGTGGATGTGGTCGTTGCGACCCGCCGCAGCCGGGTGGAGTCACTGAAATTCAAGACCTTCTACCTGTTCTACAAGCTGCTTTTCACACTGCTCAGTGGGCGTCGGATCAGCTTTGGCAATTTCATGGCGGCAAAAATGCCTGCGGTGCGCCGGCTGGCATCAATGCAGGAACTGTGGACCCACGTGGCCGCCAGCGTGCTCAGTTCCAAGTTGCGGGTGCAGACCTGTTCACTGGACCGCGGTCCGCGCTACGCAGGCCGCAGCAAGATGAACTTCGTCGGGCTGGCCCTGCATGGGTTCCGTGCGCTGATGGTGTTCGCCGAGGACGTGCTGGTGCGTGTGGGTATCGCCTGCACGATTGTCGCGGCGCTGTCGGTGACCGGTGGGGTGATCGCAACGCTGCTGAAGATGCTGGGGTTCGCAACGCCCGGCTGGTTCTCGCTTGCCTTCGGTATCCTGTTGCTGGTGTTCCTGCAGACGGCTGCATTGACCCTGATCATCCTTATGCTGTCGGGCATGATCCGCAGCGGTGGCGTGCTGGGCATCGGCAGCTATCGGGAGTTCGTTGATGAGGTCCAGCATGCCGCCCGCCGCAGCGCATGATGCGTTGGGTGGCCAGTTCCTGCGCTACCTGATCAACGGCCTGGTGGCCACGGCGGTGCACTACGGGGTGTTGCGCTTCAACATCGAAGTGCTGCACATGTCATTGGCCGCTGCGGCCAATGCGCTGGCCGCTGTGTTTGGCATTGCCACCTCGTTTCTGGGCAGCCGCTACTTCGTGTTCCGTGGCCGGCAGGGCAGCGTGGCCTGCCAGGGGGCGCTGTTCCTGCTGGTATACGCCGTCATTGCGATGCTGCATGCACTGGTGATGTACGTCTGGGCCGACCGTTTCGGCCTGGACTACCGCATCGGCTTCCTGCTGGCGACCGGCATGCAGATGGCTTTCAGTTTTCTCGCCAACAAATTCGTGGTGTTCCGATGAACAAATACCTGCGCGCACTGCTGGCAACGATGGCCTTCATCGTCGTTCTGCTGCTGGTCTACTACGTGCACGTCCGCCATTTCAGGGTAAATGTGGTGCTGTATGCCAGCATCGTCGATGCGGTCATCGCATTGGTGGTGGTTTTTGCGGGCCTGTACGCGCTGAAGTGGTTCGCCGGCTTCAACCGCCTGGAGCTGATCCAGCTGGCCGCGAYCTGGCTGCTGGGAGGCTACATCTTTGCCATCTCGGTGCCGACGGTCATCGACCGCTCGCTGTCGTTCTACATCCTTGAAAAACTGCAGCAGCGGGGGGGCGGCATCCGCGAGGATGCATTCCGCCAGGTGTTTACCGAAGAGTACGTGCGTGAGCACCACCTGGTGGAGGTGCGGCTGACCGAACAGCTGCAATCAGGCACCATCGAGATCCACGATGGTTGTGTGAAACTCACCGGCCGCGGTGAACGGTTGGCGTCCTTCAGCCGCTTCTATCGGCAGAACCTGCTGCCCACCCATCGCCTGCTGATGGGGCAGTACTCCGATGCGCTGACCGATCCTTTCCGCGACAGTCATATGTCGAGCGACTACCGCTGCCGATAGGCCTTCCCGTTCGATGCTGCTTTTCATCAACCTCCATTCCATTCGTTGCCGGACGTCGAGATGACACCCAGTCCTTCCACCGCGAGCTCTGCACGCTGGCGCCTCGCCAGCGTCATCCTGCTGACGATCCTGATCCTTGTGTCCCTTGCCCTGACGGCAAGGAAGTCCGACTTCCAGATGTCGCTGCTCGGCCAGGCGTTCGTCGCCGACGCTGGTTTTGAGGTGTCCGTTCCCAAGGAGGTCGTCGATGCCCGCGCGCTGGTGATGCGGCAGCCGCACGATCTGTCGCCGCTGTCGCTGGGGCAGGGGCTGAAGGACGATGAACTGATCCGCCAGCGCATGTGGGAAGCCTTGTATCCGCAGCGCTTCAGCGATGCCGATACGCCACACCGGATCCTGCGCGCCACCGACCCGGTACTGAACGCATGCCAGCTGATCGACAGGAGGGGAGATGTCGTTCTTGCCGACTGCCGCTGACCGCGGGCGCCGCGCGGCGCTGGTCATGCTTGTTTCGCTGCTGCTCTGCTACGGCCTGGCCGCCGTGGGCGTGATGGGGTGGCCGATGCTGGCACTGTTTGCCGTATTCCTCGCCGGCGCAGCACTTTCGCTTCTGGGACTGCGCGAACTGCGCGTGGCGATTCCGGTGCTGGTGGTGCTGGCGCTGGTGGGGATTTCGCTCGGCAGCCCAGGCGATGCCTGGGACCCGCGTTCGATCTGGTTGTTCCATGCCAAGCGCATCTATCTGGACGGCACGTTGTACGCCCAGCTGGATGATTACGCGCCTTGGAGCCATAACGATTACCCCGCGCTGGTACCGCTGCTGATGGCCGCAGCTGCCGGCCTGCTGGGACACTGGAATGAACTGCTGCCCAAGGCAGTGGCACCACTGCTGCTGTTGCCCGCCCTGCTGCTGATCGCGCCGGGCCTGCGCTCGCGCTGGTGGGTGGCACTTCTGGCATTGCTGCTGCTGCGGGTGGGCAGGGAAATGCTGGTCAACGGCTACATGGACACGCTGGTGGCGTTGTACGCGCTGACCGCGCTGGTACTGGCGATGCGCCTGCGCGGTACCGATGACAGCCGTCGGCCTGGCGACATCGTGGCGCTGGCACTGGTGGTGGCGGTGCTGTCGCTGCTGAAGAACGAGGGCGCAGTTCTGGCAGCGGTGGTGGTCGGCAGTGTGGTGCTGGAAGGGGCGCTGCGCGAACGCCGGCTTTGCTGGCGCGTGCTGTTGGCCTTTGTCGTTGCGCTGCTGCCGCTGCTGGCGTGGAAGACGTCGGTCGCTGCAGCGCATATAAGCAACGATCTTGCCGGGTCCGACCTGCAGTCGCAGCTGCTGGTACGGCTGACGACCGACGGCGGGTCCGCCATGATCCTCAAGCGCCTGTTGCTGGACGAGTGGATGCTGGCGCCGCTGCTGGTGCTGGCCGTGCTGTGGCGTCGGGTTCTGCAACGGCCGCTGGCCGCGGTGGCGCTGCTGGCCGCGCTGGGCTACATCGCCGTGCTTTTCCTGGTCTACCTGAGTACGCCGCAGGATCTGGCCTGGCATCTGCAGACCAGCGCCGTCCGGGTCCGTCAGCCCGTCGTGCTGCTGCTGTTCCTGGCGGCCACGGTTGCAGTCTGGCGGGCTGACCCGGCAGCGCCTGCCACGTCAGATCCACGGTGAATCCGGCGGCGTTGCAGGCTCCTGGTGCGGCGCACTCCAGCGGATCGGATGGCAAGCTGCTCGCTGCCGCACAGGCCAGGGTCGATCACTTGGCTTCCGGTGCTGCACAGGTTTGTCGCCCGCTGTACGCCAATGCGGAGGGCCAGGTCTGCGCTCACATCTTCCGGTACGCGGCCCGGTTGTTGCCTGGCCAGYCGGGGATCAGGCGCGGGTAGTCCTGCGTTTCCCAGCAGCGCGTCTGGGCGCACCGGGTAACGGTGCCAGCAGCGCCTCCAGGTCGGCTGCGTCGAAGCGCGGTGCTGCGTTGCCGCTCCCTTCCAGTATGGAGTCGGCCAGGTCGGCCTTGCGCTGCTGCAGCTCGGCGATCCGTTCCTCGACGCTGCCGGCGGTGATCAGCTTGTAGACGAACACCGGCTGGTCCTGGCCGATGCGATGGGCACGGTCGGTGGCCTGGTTCTCGGCGGCCGGATTCCACCAGGGATCGAAGTGGATGACGGTGTCGGCAGCGGTCAGGTTCAGGCCCACGCCACCGGCCTTCAGGCTGATCAGGAACACGGGAACCTCGCCCTGCATGAAGCGCTGCACGGGCGTGACCCGGTCCTGGGTATCGCCGGTGAGCTGCACGTAGGGCAGGCTGAGTTCCCGCAGGGCCTGGCCGATCAACGCCAGCATGCCGGTGAACTGCGAGAACAGCAGGATGCGCCGCCCTTCCTCGACCATGGCAGGCAACATCTCGCGCAGCAGGTCCAGCTTGGCCGAACCGGCAGCGCGCGCGGGTGTCTCGCCTGGCAGCAGGCGCGGATCGCAGCAGACCTGGCGCAGCTTCAGCAACGCGTCCAGTACCACGATGTGATTGCGCGCCAGCCCGCTGCCGTTGATCGCATCGCGGACCTGCTTTTCCATCGCCGCACGCACGGCTTCGTACAGATCACGCTGGGCGCCTTCCATTGCCACGGTGCGGGTGATGACCGTCTTCGGTGGAAGCTCGGAAGCGACCTGGTCCTTGCGCCGGCGCAGGATGAAAGGTCGCAGCCGCTGGGCCAGCAGCTGAGCACGACGCTGGTCGCTGCCGCGCTCGATGGGATGGCGCCAGTGCTGGTTGAACTGTTTTTCGCTGCCGAGCAGGCCGGGCAGCAGGAAGTCGAACTGCGTCCACAGCTCGCCCAGATGGTTCTCCAGCGGGGTGCCGGTCAGGCACAGGCGATGACGCGCCTGCAGCGTGCGCAGCGTGGCCGCCGCGCGCGACCTGGGATTCTTCACCTGCTGTGCCTCATCCAGGATCAGCAGATGGTAGGAATGCGCCTGCAGCGCCGGTTCGTCGCGCCAGAGCAGGGGATAGGTGGTGAGTATCAGATCATGGGCGGCAATGGCGTCGAACTGCGTGTCACGTGCGGGGCCGTGCAGGGTCAGTACACGCAGATCCGGGGTGAAGCGCGCCGCTTCGCTCTGCCAGTTGTGCAGCAATGAGGTTGGCACGACCACCAGCGCCGGCTTGTCCAGGCGGCCACTCTGCTTTTCAACCAGCASATGGGCCAGGGTCTGCAGTGTCTTGCCCAGGCCCATGTCATCGGCCAGCACGCCGCCCAGGCCCTGCTGGCGCAGGTACTGCAGCCATGACAGGCCTTCAAGCTGGTAGCTGCGCAGCGTCGCGCGCAAACCCTGAGGCGCTGGGACAGCGCTCATCGCCGGGGCGTCCAGCAGGCGCTGCACGCGTGCACGGGTATCGTTGCTGCTGTGCAGCCGTAACTGCGCAGCGTCCTGCAGGGCCTGCAGCCGTCCGCGATCATGCGCCTGCAGGCGCAGCGGTTGCCCACGGTCGCCGAACAGGTCCGCAAGCAGCGCGATCACCGGCTTCAGCCGCGCTGCCCGCAGGGCAAGACGTTCATTGTCTGCCGTCGTCAGCAATACATTCTCGTCATCGCCRATGGCATCCAGCTGGCCGCGCAGCCAGCGCGGATCGGACTGCAGTACGCCCTGCAGCAGCGGAACCAGCGCAATGCTGCGGCCATCGACATCGATGGTCAGGGCCAGGTCGAGCTCGTTGCTGTCAGCGGACACCGACCGGACATCCAGGTCGATGTCCTCCACCCGGGTGATGCGGTGGCGGAAGGCGTCGTCAGTCTCGATCTTCCAGCCCAGCGCTTCCAGCCGCAGCACATCCTCCAGCAGGAAGCGGGTCCAGTCGAAACTGCGCAGCTCGAACAACGGGCCGCCGCCGTCCAGCACGATGCGCGGTTGCCGCTCGCGGTGCAGGTGGACGCTGTGCAGTTCAGCCTCGCGCCGTGCCTCCCCGGCCAGGTCACGCGGCAGCAGGTAGAGCTGGCCCTCGGCGTCGTGCACGAACAGCGAGGGGTCGTCGAGAAAACGCACGTGTTCGTCGTACTCGAACGCGACGGTGGCGACGTCGAGCCATTGCGAGGGGTCACGTTCGGTGAGCCAGGCAGGTCGGTATTCCATGCTGTGCAGATGCAGGATCGGTGTCATCGCCTGGATCTGCAGGGTAGGCAGTATCGGATCGGCGGCCGCACGCAGCGAACCCGGTTCACCCTCCAGTGAGTTCTGCAGTGCGGCCAGCAACACCGCGGCGACATGCTCGCAGTGCGTGCCAGCCGGGCAGGTGCAGCGACTCTGCAGGGGGCTGTGCGGGGTGCGGGCGCTGGCATCCAGGTCGATCGCCACCTGCCAGCCCTCGACCTGGGCGGTCAGCAGCGGTGACCGGTAGCGCAGCTCGCGCACTGCCGACACCTGGTGGTTGCCCTTTTCCAGCGTCCCGGCATCCAGCCAGCGGGACAGTTCCCCTCCGGTGAATACTTCGGCCATGCGTCGTCCTGTCCTCTCCATCTACAGCACGCGTTGCCAAGGGCACCGCAAGCGGGAAAGGGAACATTCTACGGATTGGCAGCCCGGCATGCCGGTTCATGCTGCGGCGCATCCCAGCCGGTAACGGGTGTGCCGCTAGAATGGCGGCATTCTCACCGGGTAGGGCAGTAGAGATGCAGCAATCAACTTCCAGCGGCACGCGCAGCAAGCGTTTCGCCTCTGCGGCGCAAGCCCTGCAGGGTGTGGTCGCCGATGGCCAGACCCTGGCCGTGGGGGGCTTCGGCCTGTGCGGCATTCCCGAGGCACTGATCGCCGCGTTGCGCGACAGTGGCGCCAAGGGCCTGACCGTGATCTCCAACAACGCCGGCGTCGATGGCTTCGGCCTGGGCCAGCTGCTGGAAACCCGGCAGATCAGCAAGATGATTTCGTCGTACGTGGGCGAGAACAAGGAATTCGAACGGCAGTTCCTGGCCGGCGAGCTGGAGCTGGAATTCAATCCGCAGGGCACCCTGGCCGAGCGCCTGCGTGCCGGCGGGGCGGGTATCCCGGCGTTCTTCACCGCCACCGGTTACGGCACCGTGGTCGCCGAGGGCAAGGAAACCCGCGAGTTCGATGGCAAGCACTATGTGATGGAAACCGCGCTGCGCGCCGACGTTGCCCTGGTCAAGGCCTGGAAAGCCGACGAGGCCGGCAACCTGGTGTTCCGCAAGACCGCGCGCAACTTCAACCCGGCCTGTGCAATGGCCGGCAAGGTCTGCATCGTGGAAGTGGAGGAGGTGGTGCCGGTCGGCAGCATCGATCCGGACCAGGTGCACCTGCCGGGCATCTACGTGCACCGCATCGTGCACAACCCCACCCCTGAAAAACGTATCGAACAGCGCACCATCCGTGCGGAGGGCAACTGACATGGCATGGACCCGYGATGAGATGGCGGCGCGCGCTGCGCGTGAGCTGACCGATGGCGCCTACGTGAACCTGGGCATCGGCCTGCCGACGCTGGTGGCCAACCACATTCCCGAAGGCGTGGACGTGTGGCTGCAGTCGGAAAACGGCCTGCTGGGCATCGGTCCGTTCCCCACCGAGGCCGAGGTGGACGCCGACCTGATCAATGCCGGCAAGCAGACCGTCACCGCACGTGCGGGCGCCAGCTACTTCGGCAGCCATGACAGCTTTGCGATGATCCGCGGTGGCCACGTCAACCTGGCCATCCTCGGTGCGATGCAGGTGACCGACAAGGGCGACCTGGCCAACTGGATGGTGCCCGGCAAGATGGTCAAGGGCATGGGCGGTGCGATGGACCTGGTGGCCGGCGTGCAGCGCGTGGTGGTGCTGATGGAGCACACCGCCAGGAACGGCGAGCACAAGATCCTGGCCGAATGCACGCTGCCGCTGACCGGTGTGGGCGTGGTCGACCGCATCATCACCGACCTGGCGGTATTCGATGTGACCGATGACGGCCTGGTGCTGGTGGAGACTGCGGCGGGTGTGGGCGAGGATGAGTTGAAGGAAAAGACCGGCGTCGCGTTCAAGCGCCGCTGAGCATCCACGGGGCGGCGTGTCGCTGCCCCATCTCCCTGATCTCCCATGCTATTCCCCCACGATCTGCCTGATGCTGACGTCCGACATCTGCCGGGCTGGTTGCCAGCGGCCGACGCCGATGCACTGCAGCGTGTATTGGCGCAGGAAGTCCCCTGGGAAACCCACCGCATCCGCATGTTCGGCAACTGGGTGGATTCACCGCGGTTGAGCTGCTGGATCGGTGATCCGCAGGCGCGTTACCGCTATTCAGGCACCGAGTTCATCCCGCATCCGTGGCCACCGTTGCTGCAGGAACTGCGCATCCGCCTGCAAGAACAGAGCGTCGGTCGATTCAACAGCGTACTGCTCAACCGCTATCGCGGCGGCAGCGACTACATGGGCTGGCACAGCGATGACGAGCCCGAGCTGGGGCCGGCGCCGCTGATCGCTTCGTTGAGCCTCGGCGCAGCGCGGCGGTTCCTGCTGCGCCGCCGCGATGACACCACGCGCAAGGCGGAATTCCTGCTCGGTCATGGCGACCTGCTGCTGATGGGCGGCGCCACCCAGCGCCACTACCAGCACGCGCTGCCGAAGATGGCGCGGGTGCAGGGCGAACGCATCAACCTGACGTTCCGCTGGATCCATCCGCGTTGACCAGGGTTCGCCGGGCATGGCCCGGCGCTACCAGGAACCGGTGGCGGTAGCGCCGGGCCATGCCCGGCGTGCGAAACGGGCAACCTCAGCGCTTCAGCGCCTGCTTGTCATTCCGCCCGCTGGTCAGCGTCCAGCCCACCACGTCCTGCGCCACCTGCTGCAGGCCACGCTCGAACGCCGCTGCCACTGCCGACACATCGGTGCTGCCCACCGGCTGCAACTGGCGGAAGGTGCGGTCGGCGACCACGCGCTGGTTGGTGACGTCGATCAGCTTGGCGTTGATCTCGATGACGACCGTCGGCGTTGCCTGGCCCTGGTAATCCGATTCGAAGCGACGGATGTCGGTGGACAGCTTGTAGTCGGCGCGGATGCCGGCGGCAACGCGGGCCACGCCGTGGATGCGGCCGGAATCCTCGAAGCCACGCAGCAGGGTGTCTTCGATCATGTCGGTGGCCGGCTGCGCCCAGCTGGCGCCCTTGTAGATCTCCAGCTCCGACGGCGTCGGCCGTACGTTGATGCGCGGGCTGTCGACCATGCGCGCGGCGCTGGGCTTGGCCAGCACCAGCTGCCAGTCGGCCTGCGGCCAGCTGGGGTCGACCTTGACCTGCACGGCCGGCGAATACAGGGTGACGGGGTTCTTGTCGCCGCTGCCGAGGATCGAGCAGCCACCCAGCAGGGTGGCCAGCGACGCTGCCAGCAACAGGCGCGGAAGGGTGGTCGGGCTCATTTGGGTTCGAACTCCTTCGGGGCGTCGCGGCCGAGCAGGTAGCGTGCGGGATTGTTCTCGAGGCGGTCGCTGACCCGGCGCAGGTCGCGGATCAGGCCACGCAGTTCACCCAGGGTCGGGCCGAGCTGGCCCAGGCCGTCATTGGCGAAGCTGTTGATGGCGGCGCGGTTTTCGCCAAGGATCGAATCGGCATTGCCGGCCGCCGAATCAAGCTTGGCCAAGGTGGCGTCGAGCTTGTCGATGATGCCCGGCAGCTGCTGCACCAGGTTCTTGTCCAGGCGCTCGATGGTGCCGTTGGTGGTCTTCAGGGTGGCGTCAAGGCTGCGCGCGGCATCGCGCGCGCTGAGCAGCAGCGACTGCGTACCCTGGTCGCGGTCGGCCAGGCCGCCACTGATGGTTTCCAGGTTGGCCAGGGTGGCGTTGATCGAGGCGACGTTGCGGTCGCTGAGGATCTGGTCCATGCGCTCGACGATGCGGTTGGCCACGTCGGTGATGTTCTGCAGCGCCGACGGCGTGGTCGGGATGATCGGTGCCGGGTCCTTGTTGACCGTGGTCAGCGCCGGCGACTGCGGCGTGCCGCCGCTGAGCTGGATGATCGACGGGCCGGTCAGGCTGGTGATCGCCAGCTTGGCGCGGGTATCGGTCTTGACCGGCGTGGTCGAGTTCAGGCGGATGCGCGCGACCACCTGGCGCGGGTCATCCGGTACCAGGTTCAGTTCGGTGATCGAGCCCACCGCGATGCCGTTGTACTGCACCGGGCTGCCGACCGACAGGCCGGTCACCGCTTCGCGGAACACCACCCGGTATTCCTGCCAGGTGCGGTCGGAGGAGTACTTGGCGGCCCACAGGCCGAAGGCCAGCAGGGCAAGGCCGGTGATCAGGGTGAACGCGCCGATCAGCACGTAGTTGGCTTTTGTTTCCATGGCTCAGGCACTCTCGATCTGTTCGCCACGCGCAGCGCGCGCGCGGGGTCCGTGGAAGTATTCCTGGATCCACGGATGATCCAGTCTCTCGATTTCCGGCAGCGGCGCATTGGCCACCACCTTGCGGTCGGCGATGACCGCCACCCGGTCGCAGATCGCATACAGCGTGTCCAGGTCGTGGGTGATCAGGAACACGGTCAGCCCCAGCGCCTCCTGCAGCGTCTTGATCAGGCGATCGAACGCCGCCGCACCGATCGGGTCCAGGCCGGCGGTGGGCTCATCCAGGAACAGCAGGGGGGGATCCAGCGCCAGCGCACGTGCCAGGCCGGCGCGCTTGCGCATGCCGCCGGACAGCTGCGAGGGCAGCTTGTTGATGGCATCGGCGGGCAGGCCGGCCAGTTTCACCTTCAGCAGTGCCAGTTCGTAATGCCAGCGCTCGGGCAGTTCGCGGTGGTGTTCCTTCAGTGGCACCTGCACGTTCTCGCCGACGGTCAGCGACGAGAACAGGGCGCCGTCCTGGAACAGCACGCCGGTGTTGCGCTCGATATGCAGGCGGCTCTCGGGATCGTCGGCGCGCGCATCGCGGCCGAGCACCTCGATCTGCCCTTCATCCGGCACGCGCAGCCCGAGGATCGAGCGCATCAGCACCGATTTGCCGGTACCCGAGCCGCCCACCACGCCAAGGATCTCGCCACGGCGCACGTCCAGGTCCAGCCCTTCATGCACGGTCTGGCTGCCAAAGCGGTTGACCAGCCCGCGCACGCGTATGGCCAGGTCGTGGCCGTCGTCGTCCTGCATGGGCACGTCTTCGGGGGTCGGATGCGTAGTCATGTCACCAGTCCATGTGCATGAACCACAACGCCGCGAAGGCGTCGATGATGATCACCAGCGAGATCGTCTGCACCACGCTGGAGGTGGTGCGTTCGCCGACCGACTGCGCGGTGCCTTCCAYCTTCAGGCCTTCCAGGCAGCCGATCAGGCCGATCACCAGCGCGAACACCGGCGCCTTGGACAGGCCCACCAGCATGTGCCGCACTTCCATCGTTTCGTGCATGCGCGCGATGTACATCTGCGGCGGGATGTCCAGGTCGAACGCGCCGACGGTGATGCCGCCGGCCAGGCCGGCGACCATCGCGATGAAGGTCAGCAGCGGCAGGGTCAACAGCAGCGCGACCAGGCGCGGCAGTACCAGCAGGTCGATGGGATCGAGCCCCAGGGTGCGCATCGCATCGATTTCCTCGCGTGCCTTCATCGCACCGATCTGCGCGGTGAAGGCACTGGCGGTGCGGCCGGCCAGCACGATCGCGGTCAGCAGCACGGCGAATTCGCGCAGGAAGGCGATGTTCACCAGCTCGACCACATAGATCTCCGCACCGAAGTCGCGCAGGATGGTCGAGCCGAGGAAGGCGATCACCGCGCCGACCAGATAGGACAGCAGCGCCACCAGCGGCACCGCATCCAACCCGACCTGTTCCATCTGGTGCACGGTCGCGGTCAGGCGGAAACGTCGGGGCTCCTTGACCAGGCGCGCACCCTTGACCAGGTTCTCGCCGAGGAAGCTGCACAGCGCCTTGATGTTGTGGCCGGTGGCATGGACGCTGACACCCAGCCGCTCCAGTGCCGCCAGTACGCCGAAGTCACGCTTCGGCTTCGGGCGGTCGTCGGCTACTTCCTCAATGGTGCACACCAGCGCCTGGTGGTCCGGGCGGAACTGCAACGCGTCTTCGCTGAGGTCAGCGCGATGGGCGACGCGCAGCACCTGCAGCACGCCGGCGGAGTCGAGCAGCTCGATGCCTGTGGCGTCGATGCCGGTCAGCTTGTCCGGAACGCCACGCAGCACTTCGGCCGCGGCCAGCGCGGTCTTCAGGGTCCAGTGGCCGGACAGCCGGATCAATCCCGGATCCTGAGCGTCCTGTTCGAGCTGGGGGGCGTGGGTCGGGGTCATGGGGGCCATTCGGGTCGCAGCATAACCGTTCTGAATTGCACGTCGCGTCGAACCAGGATGAATTTCTCCAGCGGAGCCTGACGTAGGTAATACTACGGCGCATGTCCGCAGACGCTCACACGATCCCCACGCCCCAGGCCACCTACGCGCAGCGCGTGGCCTTCGTTTCCGAGATCGCCGGCCGCCTGCACAGCTACGGCACAACGGCCCAGCGCCTGGAAGCGGCGGTGGTTGCCTTGGCCCGGCAGCTCGATCTGGATTGTGAACCGTGGTCGAACCCCACCGGCATCATCCTCAGTTTCAGCGATCCGGCGCAGGCCATTGGCTCCAGCGACATCACCCGGGTGATCCGCTTGGCGCCCGGCGAGAACGACCTGCACAAGCTCAGCGTGGCTGACGGGATCGCCGAAGAAGTGGCCAATGGCCGCATGAGCATTGCCCAAGGCCACACCGCGCTGCGCCAGCTGGACAAGGATCCGGGCCGGCGCGGCAAGCTGCGCACCATCCTGTCCTTCACCCTCGGTGCGGCCGGCGTGGCGGGCATGTGGAAGCTGCCGTGGCTGGACATCGCCACCGCCGGCGTCATCGGCCTGTTGATCGGCCTGCTCGGCATGGTCACCGACAAGCGCCCGGCCAGCCGGGAAGCGGCCGAAGCGCTGGCGGCGCTGCTGGCCGGCCTTGTCGCCACCGTGGTTGCCACGTTCGTGGGTGCCCTGAATCTCAACACGGTGATCATCGCCTCGCTGGTGGTGCTGCTGCCGGGCATGTCACTGACCAATGCGGTCAATGAACTGGCCAGCCAGCACTGGGTGTCCGGCACCGCGCGCTTTGCCGGCGCGTTGACCACGATCATGAAGCTCAGTGTCGGCGCGATGATCGCGGTGACCCTGGCCGATGTGCTGGGGCTGGACCCGATGATCCGTGCCTCGCGGCCACAGGGGCCGTGGGTGGAGTGGGGCTCGCTGCTGACGGCGGCGTTCGCCTTTGCGATGTTGTTCAAGGCCAACCGCCGCGACTATCCGTGGGTGATCGCCGCCTCGGTGGCCGGTTACGCGATCTCCAAATTTGGTGGTCATGCCTGGGGTACGCCCGCCGGCATCTTCCTGTCGGCGATGCTGCTGACCGCCGGCGGCAACCTGTTCGGGCGCGTGGTCGGCCGCCCCGGTGCGATCATCCGCCTGCCGGGCATCATCATGATGGATCGGGAAACCAACCGCTGCGCTCTCCGGGCATGGCCCGGCGCTACCCCCAAAAAAAACGCCGGCTTTCGCCGGCGTTTTTCATTCCTGCTGCAGCTGGCCTCAGGCCTTCTTGATCAGGAAATCTTCCGGCTTCTTGCTGCCCTTGGCGGTCAGCTCGGCCATCCAGCGCGGCTGCTTGCCACGACCGGTCCAGGTTTCCTTCGGGTTGGCCGGGTTGCGGTACTTCGGCGCAACCTTGCCCAGCTTGCGGCCGGCAGCCTTGGACGGGGCCTTGGTGGTCTTGGCGACCTTGCGCGCGCGCGGTGCGGGTTCACCACCGAACAGTTCCTCGATGGTGTAACCCTCGGTCTTGGCCAGCTTGCTCAGCTGGGCACGAACCTTGGTGATCGGGCGACGCTTGGCGACGATGGTCTGCTGCTTCTTGGCTGTGCGGATCAATGCGCCCAGCTCACGTGCAGACAGGCCGGTCAGGTCGATGCTCATCAACGATTACTCCAGAAACTAATTTAGGGACAGGGACGAGCCGGTCCGTGGCGTCGCAGGACAGAGTAATGATGAATTAATCCCAGCACAAACAGTTGCGGTCACCGTCTGTCGGCTGGCTGGCCCGGTTGCGACCATTTTGACCGGATTATGTCCGTTGCGGTTTTCCCGGGTCGGCCAGCCGCTAAAAAAAGACCGGGGTATACCCCGGTCTTTTCCGATCAGCCCTGCAGGCGCTGCAGCAGGGTGGCCTTGTCCAGGCTCTCCGCTTCGGCCGCCCGACGCGAGCGGTACTCGAAGGTGCCTGCGGCCAGGCCGCGCTCGCTGACCACCACGCGGTGCGGGATGCCGATCAGTTCCATGTCGGCAAACATCGCGCCCGGGCGCAGGCCGCGGTCGTCCAGTGCGGCATCCAGGCCGGCATCGCGCAGCTCCTGCAGCAGAGCTGCAGCTGCATCGGCCACGCCTGCGTCGCCCTTCGGATTGATCACGCAGACCACCACCTGCCACGGCGCCATCGCGTCGGGCCAGATGATGCCGGCGTCATCGTGGTTCTGCTCGATGGCTGCGGCGACCACACGCGAAATACCGATGCCGTAGCAGCCCATCGTCATTACCGCGGCCTTGCCATTCTCGTCCAGCACGGTGGCATCGAGCGCCTTCGCATAGGTGCGGCCCAGCTGGAACACGTGGCCGACTTCGATGCCGCGGGCGATTTTCAGTTCGCCGCCGTCCAGCGCACGATCACCGGCGCGCACGTTGCGGATATCGGCCACTTCCGGTTCGGCCAGGTCGCGGCCCCAGTTGACGCCGGCCAGATGGAAACCGGCCTCATTGGCACCGACGACGAAGTCGGACATCGCCGCCACTTCGCGATCGGCGACCACGCGGATCGGCTTGGCCGGGGCGACCGGACCAAGGAAGCCCGGCACGCTGCCGAGGTATTCGGCGATCTCTGCTTCGCTGGCAAAACGCTGCTCGTCCAGGCCAGCAACCTTGCCCAGCTTGATTTCGTTGACCTCGTGGTCGCCACGTACCAGCGCCAGCACGAACTGCTGTGCCTCGCCTTCGCCGGCGATCAGCGCCACCGACTTCACCGTACGCTGCAGATCGATGCCCAGCAGCGCGGCGACGTCTTCGCAGGTCTTCTGGGTCGGGGTCTCGACCTTGCGCAGCGCTTCGCTGGCCGCAGCACGCGCGGCCGGATCGGCGGCGATGGCCGCTTCCATGTTGGCCGCGTAGTCCGAACCGGTGGAGAACACCAGCGCGTCCTCACCGGAGTCGGCGATCACGTGGAATTCCTGCGAGGCGTCACCGCCGATCGCGCCGGAATCGGCCTGCACCATGCGGAAGTCCAGGCCCAGGCGGGTGAAGATGCGGCTGTAGGCCACCTTCATGTTTTCGTACTCACGCACGAGGTCTTCGTCGTGCAGGTGGAACGAGTAGGCGTCCTTCATCAGGAACTCGCGCGCACGCATGACACCGAAGCGCGGACGGATCTCGTCGCGGAACTTGGTCTGGATCTGGTAGAAGTTCACCGGCAGCTGCTTGTAGCTGGACAGTTCGCTGCGCGCGAAATCGCAGGCCGCTTCCTCGGCGGTGGGGCTGTAGCAGAAGGTCTGTTCCTTGCGGTCCKTGATCTTCAGCAGCTGCGGGCCGAATTTCTGCCAGCGGCCGGTCTGCTCCCACAGTTCCTTCGGCTGGATGGTCGGGATCTGGAATTCCACGGCACCGGCTCGGTCCATTTCCTCGCGGACGATGCGTTCGACCTTGCGCAGCACGCGCAGGCCCAGCGGCGACCAGGTGTACAGGCCGGAYGCGAGCTTGCGGATCATGCCCGCGCGCAGCATCAGCCGGTGGCTGGTCAGCTCGGCGTCGCTGGGGGTTTCCTTGGTGGTGTGCAGGTGGAACTGGGAGAGGCGCATCGTCGGCTTCGGATTACGGCAGAGATACCTATTCTGCCAGCCCGGCCGGGGGAGGGGTATCGGCCGGGCTGCGCCCGGCACCCGCAGAGGCAACGGCTGGAGCAACGGCAATGGCAACAGCGGGGTTGCTGTGGGATGGCGGGGTGGGTCCGGTTGCGGGGGACGCCGTAAACCCATCCGTGGGGGCTTGGCCGCGGCATCCATGCCGCGGACACCCCCGCAACCGGACCCACC